>NZ_QEQT01000088.1:0-155339 GCF_003311655.1 Prauserella sp. PE36
CAGCGGAAACCTGGATCCACCGACTCAAGCAACAGACTCCCGGCGGAGGGCACTAGTGCCCCGTCAACGAAGGTCGGTGTGGTTGTCCGTGGACGCGGGTGTTCGCCTGCAAGGCGCGGGAGCGTCCTCGCACCGGACGTACCCGGGCGCTTCCGCGACGCGGCCGGCGGGCGGCTTGGCGGCGGAGAACCGTGCTGGACCCTGCTCGAGGGGGCACTGACATGGCCGCCGTCTCCTCTGGACGTGTCGTCGGCTCGTGGCGCGCGGCTTGGCTGCGGGTCGAGGGCCACTGGACGTGGTACCGCCGCTACTGGCGGTCCAATCTGTACTCCTCGGGCCTGCAGCCGCTGCTGTACCTGTTGGCGATGGGCATCGGGTTCGGCTCGCAGGTGGAGCCCGGCCCCGCCACCGGCGGACTGGCCTATGTGCACTACGTTGCCCCGGCGCTGCTCGTCGCCGGCGCCGTGCAGTACGCGGTGGGCGAGTCGACGTTTCCCGTGCTGTCGGGGTTCAAGTGGCAGAAGGACTTCATCGCGGTCACCTCCACACCCGTCACGGCGGGCCAGGTGCTCGGAGGACAGCTGATCTGGGTGGCGATCCGGCTGTTGCTCTCCGGCGTGGTGTACCTGTTGATCGCCTGGCCGTTCGGCGCCTGGCTGAACGCGGGAGCGATCCTCGTCGTGCTCGTCGGCGCGGCCACCGGCATGGCCTGCGCGGCGCCGCTCATGGCCGTCGCGGCCACCACCTACGACGAGGGCTCGCGGTTCACGTCGATCTTCCGGTTCATCGTGATGCCGATGCTGTTGTTCGCGGGCACCTTCTTCCCGATCGAGCAGATTCCGGCGGCGATCCGGTGGCTGGCGTGGATCTCCCCGCTGTGGCACGGCAACGAGCTCGCCCGAGGGGCCACACTCGGTGGTCTGGGCGTCTTGCCCGCGCTCGGGCATGTGGCGTTCCTGGTGGCCGTGTTCGCGGCGGGCGGGCTCGCGGCCCGGCGCTACTTCTACCGGCGGCTGGTGGTGTGAGCGATGGTGACGACCGAAGCCCCGGCGCGCGGCGGACTGCTGCTGCGCATCCTGCCGCCCTCGCTCTACGCGGGCCGCGCGAGCGCGCTCGTGGAACGCTCCGCGCTGGCCTACTCGCGGGCCTGGCTGGTTTTCCTTTCCGGTTTCCTCGAGCCGTTGTTCTACCTGCTGGCCTTTCAGATCGGCTTCGGCAAGCTGGTCAGCGAGGTCACCGGGCCGGGCGGGCAGACGCTGAGCTACGTCGCGTTCGTCGCCCCGGCGCTGCTCGCGGCCTCCGCGATGAACGGCGCCGTGTTCGATTCCACCTACGGCGTGTTCTTCAAGTTCCGCTACCAGAAGACCTACGAGGCGATGCTGGCCACGCCGATCGGCCCACTCGACATCGCGCTCGGCGAGATCGCCTGGGCGGTGCTGCGCGGTGGCCTGTACGCGCTCGCGTTCTTCGGCGTGATGGGCGTGCTCGGGCTCGTCGCCTCACCGTGGGCACTGCTGCTCGTGCCCACGGCACTGCTGGTGTCGTTCGCGTTCGCGGCGGTGGGCATGGCCTGCACGACGTTCCTGCGGTCGCCGTCGCAGTTCGACTACATCAACCTCGCCGTGATGCCGATGTTCTTCTTCTCAACGACCTTCTACCCGCTGTCGGTCTATCCCGAGCCCCTGCAGTACGCCGTGCAGTGCCTTCCCCTGTACCACGCCGTCGAGCTGATGCGCGGGTTCTCGGTCGGCGTCCTGGACGCGAGCATGATCGGGCACGTCGCGTACCTCGCCGTCCTCGCCGTGCTCGGGGTCCACTGGGCGTCCCGCAGGCTCTCGGGGCTCCTGCTCCGGTGACCCCTCGCCGTCGGACACCGCGGCGAACGCATCGACGATGCCCCGGCCGTAGAAGCCGTTGTAGCCGAGGTACCCGGCGCAGTAGGCGTCCTGCATGCCGTTGCCGCTGAGGTCGTAGTCCTCGGGGCAGGCGACGGGCTCGGCCTGCTCGCCAAGCGCCTCGCGCAGCTCTGCCGGCGTCGCGCCCGGCCGGGCCGACGCGAGCAGCGCGGCCACGCCCGAGACATGCGGCGCCGCCATCGAGGTGCCGCAGAGCGGCTCGTAGCCGCCGGGCACGGTGGAGAGCACGCAGTGTTCTCCCTCACCGCCCGGGGCCGTGAGATCGATCACCCCGAGCCCGTACGAGCTGTAGCCGGCCTTCACCCCGGCGTGGTCGACGGCCGACACGGCGATCGTCTCGCGCAGCCCGGCCGGAAGCACCTCGCAGGAGCCCTCCTCTCCGGCGGAGCCGCTCGCCGGCGACGGCGTGACGTCGAGCGCGCCGTTGGTGGCGGCGGCGACGTTGAGGGTGCCGGCCTCGTCGGCGTACTCCACGGCCCGCGCGAGCGCCTCGCGGATCACCGCCTGGCCCTCGCTGCTCGTGCACGGTGTTCCGGGCGAGGTCACGGAGAAGCTGCTGTTGGCCACCTCGATGCCGTTGCGGGCCGCCCACATGAGCCCGCAGACCGCGGCCTCGGGGTCGACGTAGCCCTGGTCGTCGATCACCTTCACCGAGGCGAGGCGGACACCGGGCGCGACGCCCGCGATGCCCTTGCCGTCGTCGGCGGCCGCGACGATGCCCGCGACGTGCGTGCCGTGCGGCGAGGCCGTCGGCGCCCACGCCTCTTCGGACTGCTCCGGCACGCCCGTGAGGCAGCCCGCCGACAGCGACTCGTCCACCGCGTGGGCCAGGTCGGGATGGGCGGCGTCGATGCCCGAGTCGAGCACGGCCACGGCCACGTCGGCGCTGCCAGGGTCGACCGCGCGGGCCAGGTCGGCGCGCACTGCGCGCATGTCCCACTGCTCGCCGGTGAGGTCGGCGGCGGGCACGTTCCCGCCGGTCGCGATCGGACCGGGCCGGGTGGGCGACGCCGCCGGGGCCGGGGTGTCCACGTCGCGTTCGGCCTGGGCGCTGTAGGCGCGATCGTCGCCGAGCGCGCCCGCGAACTCCGGGCTGGCCGAGGTGGCCACCGCCACGCCGATCTCGGGGTAGTAGCCGGTCGCCTCACCGCAGGCGTTCTCGATCGCACTGGCCGCGTCCCGCTCGGGCGTTCCCCGGTCGAACAGCACGAGATAGCGCAGCGACACGCCCGGACCCGGACACGCGTCACCGGGATCCGCCGTGGCGTCACTCGCGGTGCCCAGCGTGGTGGTGACCACGAGGGCCGCGCAGGCGACCAGCACACTCCCACGCACCAGTACTGGACCTCCGAAGACCGCACCGGGCGGCCGACGCCGTTTCCCCTGCCGTGCGCACGGTAACGAGCCGGTCGGGGCCGGACAAGCTGTCGGCGGAAGTTCCCCCGGCCGGTGTCCGGCGGCCCCAACCACACGGCGTCCGCCCGGCCGTGTGGGATACTGGGTGACGGCTGCTGAGCCGTTGTCGCCACGGAAGGGGTGGTGAGCGACGGTCGGCGGCCCGGTGACGTGCTGAAAGAGCTCCAGGTCGTCGCCGCCCCGCGCATCCCGCGCCAGGCGGCTCGACGACTCGGGAGGTACCGAGTGGCCAGAGCTCGGTCAGGACGTCGCCGCGGGACCCGCCACTGCGGGCGTGCCGGCACCACCGGCTACTCAGTGGCATGAGAGGCAAGGATTCCCGTCGGCGGTGGACCCCACCACGGCGGTACAAAACAGGAAACGGCTCCTGTGCGGCCGCGTTCTGCCAGCCGGTTCCGGTGCCGGGGAAACTCTCCTCGGCCGGGGCGGGCCGGCAGACGCGCCCGGGGGCGAAGGAGACACATGTCGAACGCGGAGACACCCGCCGAGAACACAGGCGGGACTACCGCCACATCCACTGCCGGCGCATTGGCAGAGCTGCCGAACCGGGTCAGGGTGCACGCCCTGGCGAAGCTGCTGGGCTCCAGCAGCCGTGAGGTACTCGCGAAGCTCGCCGAGCTGGGCGAGACCGCGCGCAGCGCGCAGTCGAGCGTGCCGAAGGACGTGGCGCTGAAGGTCGCCGACGCGCTGGGCGCGCTCGACGAGGCCGTCGAGGAGGCCGCCGAGGCCGGCGGTGCCGAAACCGTGACCCCGCCCGAGCCTGCCCCGCAGACGCCCACGGAGCCGGAGCAGCCCGCCGAGCAGGCCCCGGCCGCTTCCGCCACCCCGGAGCCCGAGCCCGCCCCCGCACCGCGGCCCGTGCACACGCCTGTGTTCGCGGCGCCCTCGCCGGTGTTCCTGCCGCCGGAGCCCGTTGCCGAGCCCGCTCCCAAGAAGCAGGAGAAAACGGACAAGGCAGCGAAGCCAGAGAAGCCGGAGCAGGACGAGGCCGAGGCCGAGGCCGAGGCCGACGAGCAGGAGCAGCAGGGCGCCGACGGCGAGTCGGGCGACGCGGGCGAGGGCGGCCGCAGGCGTCGCCGCCGGGGTCGTCGAGGCCGGGGCCGGGGCAAGGGCGGCGACGACAACGCCGCCGACGAGCAGGCGGACTCCGAGGCCGCCGATGGTGGCGAGGCCAAAGCCGAGGACGCCGACGAGCAGGCCCAGAAGGCCGATGAGAGCGCCGAGCAGGACGAGACCGACGGCGAGGGTGGCAGCAAGCGCCGTCGCCGCCGTCGCCGCCGCAAGGGCGGGGACGACGACGGAACGGACGGCTCGGGCACGGACGATCCGCCGAACACCGTCGTGCACGTGCGTGACGGCAAGGCCGCCGACAACAAGACCGAGGCCCGTGACGGCGTGCGCAGCGTGCGCGGTTCGACCCGGCTCGAGGCGAAGCGTCAGCGCCGCCGGGACGGCCGGGAGGCAGGCCGCAGGCGGGCGCCGATCCTGTCCGAGTCCGAGTTCCTGGCCAGGCGAGAGTCCGTCGAGCGCACCATGGTCGTCGCCGAGCGCGGCGACTCGACGCAGATCGGCGTGCTCGAGGACGGCGTTCTGGTCGAGCACTTCGTGACCACATCGGGCAGCGGCTCGATCGTGGGCAACGTCTACCTCGGCCGCGTGCAGAACGTGCTGCCCTCGATGGAGGCCGCGTTCATCGACATCGGACGCGGCCGCAACGCCGTGCTGTACGCCGGTGAGGTGGACTGGGACGCCGCCGGGCTGGAGGGCAAGGCCCGCAAGATCGAGCAGGCGCTTTCCACGGGCGACAACGTGCTGGTGCAGGTCACCAAGGACCCGGTCGGCCACAAGGGCGCCCGCCTCACCACGCAGATCTCCCTGCCCGGCCGGTTCCTCGTGTACGTTCCCGCCGGCGGCGCCACCGGCATCTCCCGCAAGCTGCCCGAGAACGAGCGGCGCAGGCTCAAGGACATCCTCAAGCGCATCGTCCCCGAGGACGCCGGCGTGATCATCCGCACCGCGTCGGAGGGCATCAGCGAGGAGGAGCTCGCCCGCGACGTCCGCAGGCTCAAGGCCCAGTGGGAGATCATCAAGGAGAAGGCGGACTCCTCGACCGGCTCGGGCAAGAAGTCCAGCGCCCCCGTGCTGCTCTACGAGGAGCCGGACCTGCTGGTCAAGGTCGTGCGTGACCTGTTCACCGAGGACTTCGCGAAGCTGGAGGTCCAGGGCGCCACGGCGTGGGAGACCATCCACGCCTACGTCGAGCACGTGGCGCCGGACCTGACCGACCGGCTCAAGCGCTACGTCGGCAACGGCGACGTCTTCGCCGAGCACCGGATCGACGAGCAGCTCACCAAGGCGCTCGACCGCAAGGTGTGGCTGCCCTCCGGCGGTTACCTGGTCATCGACCGCACCGAGGCGATGACGGTGATCGACGTCAACACCGGCAAGTTCACCGGCTCCGGCGGCAACCTCGAGGAGACCGTCACCCGCAACAACCTGGAGTCGGCGGAGGAGATCGTCCGCCAGCTCCGGCTGCGCGACATCGGCGGCATCATCGTCATCGACTTCATCGACATGGTGCTGGAGTCCAACCGTGAGCTGGTGCTGCGCAGGCTCACCGAGTGCCTCGGCCGTGACCGGACCCGGCATCAGGTCGCCGAGGTCACCTCGCTCGGGCTCGTGCAGATGACCCGCAAGCGGGTCGGCACCGGCCTGCTGGAGGCCTACTCCACGACGTGTGAGCACTGCAAGGGCCGCGGCGTGATCGTCACCACCGAGCCGAACAAGGGCAACGGCGGCGGCAACGGCAACGGTCACCAGCACGGTGGCGGTGGGGGCGGACGGCGCTCCCGCGGCCGCGGCAAGGGCGGCGGTGGCGAGGAGGAGGCCGCGCGCACGGCCGAGGCCACGCCGAGCGGGCCGACCCCCGTGCAGCGTGAGTCCGTCGTCTCGGCGGTGCAGGCCATGGCCAACGCCTCGAAGGCGGCCGGCGGCAAGCCCGACGAGGCCGACAAAGCCGACAAAGCAGACAAGCCCGCCGATGCGCCGAAGGCTGGGCAATCCGACAAGGCCGAGCCCGAGAAGGCCGCGCAGCCGGAGAAGGCCGCGCAGCCCGAGAAGGCCGAGAAGGGTGCGAAGCCGGAGCGGCCGGTCCAGGCCGAGCCCGCCGCGGCAGAGCAGGAGCAGCCGGTCCAGGCCGCGCCCGGCGCGGCCGAGTTGCCCACCGAGCCGGAGGCCGCCAAGCAGCAGCCCGCGGAGGCCGAGAAGGGTGCGAAGCCGGAGCAGGCCGAGCCCGTGAGGAGCAGGCGGCCGGCCAGGGCGTCGCGGCCCGCGGGGCCTCCCGCGGTCGAACAGGCCGCCGAGGCCGGACGGGCGGAACAGGCCGAGCCCACCGCGCGGCCGCTCAACGGGCACACGCCGACCCACCAGGTCGCCACGCCCGAGCCCGCCACGAGCCCCGCGGCCGCGGAGAAGGCGCAGGGCGGAGAGGAGCAGTCGGTCGAGGCCGAGCCGGAGCAGCCGTCGGTCCCGGCACCCGCCGTGCGCACCACCACCCGGCGTCCGCGCCGGGCGGCGAGCCGTCCCGCGGGACCGCCGGTGCACGCGCAGGAGAACGGTTGATGACCACCCCCGTGCGCCCGGTGAACAGGGCGCACAGTAAACTGCTGAGCGGCCCGCTGTTGGAGCGGGTCGCCGCGCGCGAAGCTTGGGACGCCCAGAGCGGACCGTTCGCGTGAGCCCCCACCCACAGTCGAGCAAGCAGGAGACTTCCGTGTCGGCGTATGCAGTCGTCAAGACCGGCGGCAAGCAGTACAAGGTCGCCGTTGGCGATGTCGTCGAGGTCGAGAAGCTCGAGGGCGAGCCGGGCACCGAGCACACCTTCCCCGCCGTGCTTTACGTCGACGGCGGCGAGGTCACCGCGGACGCCGACGCGCTGGCGAAGGTCTCGGTCACCGGCAAGGTCGTCGAGCAGACCAAGGGTCCCAAGATCCGCATCCACAAGTTCAAGAACAAGACCGGCTACCACAAGCGGCAGGGTCACCGGCAGAAGCTGACCCGCATCGAGGTCACCGGCATCAACAAGTAAGCCTGACGCTTTCAGAGGAGGGTGACCAGAGATGGCACACAAGAAGGGCGCGTCCAGCTCCCGCAACGGTCGTGACTCCAACCCGCAGTACCTCGGCGTCAAGCGGTTCGGTGGTCAGGTCGTCAAGTCCGGCGAGATCCTGGTTCGCCAGCGCGGCACCAAGTTCCACCCGGGCGTGAACGTCGGCCGTGGCGGCGACGACACGCTGTTCGCTCTTGCCGCCGGCTCGGTGCAGTTCGGCACCAAGCGCGGCCGCAAGACGGTCAACATCGTGCCGGTCGAGGCCTGAACCGGCCCGGCCAGCAAGCGCTAGCACACTCGAACGAGGGGCGGGCCCGGAACACATCCGGACCCGCCCCTCGTTCGTGCTTGTGGCAGACATTCCAGCTCGGCAGGAGAGGCACAAAATGGCATCCCGCTTCGTCGATCGCGCGGTGATCCACCTGGCCGCCGGCAACGGCGGCAACGGGTGTGCCTCGGTGCACCGTGAGAAGTTCAAGCCGCTCGGTGGGCCCGACGGCGGCAACGGCGGCAGCGGCGGCGACGTCCTGCTGATCGTCGACCCCAGCGTGCACACCCTGCTGGACTTCCACTTCCGCCCGCACGCCAGGGCCGGCAACGGCAGGCCCGGCCAGGGCAGCAACCGCAACGGCGCAGCGGGGGAGACCCTGGAGCTCCGCGTGCCGGACGGCACGGTCGTGCTCACCGAGGACGGCGAGGTGCTCGCGGACCTCATCGGCGCGGGCACCACCTTCGTCGCCGCCAAAGGCGGCCGGGGCGGGCTCGGCAACGCGGCGCTGGCCTCGCGGGCGCGCAAGGCGCCGGGGTTCGCGCTGCTCGGCGAGGAGGGCGAGACCCGTGACCTGGTGCTGGAGCTGCGTTCGGTCGCCGACGTCGGTTTGCTGGGCTTCCCGTCCGCGGGCAAGTCGTCGCTGATCTCGGTGCTCTCGGCGGCCAAGCCGAAGATCGCCGACTACCCGTTCACCACACTCGTGCCGAACCTCGGCGTGGTCACCGCGGGCGACACCGTGTTCACCATGGCGGACGTTCCCGGGCTGATCCCGGGTGCCAGCCAGGGCAAGGGCCTCGGCCTCGACTTCCTGCGGCACATCGAACGCTGCGCGGTGCTGGTGCACGTCATCGACTGCGCCACGTACGAGCCCGGCCGCGACCCGGTCTCGGACATCGACGCGCTCGAGGAGGAGCTCGCGCGCTACACGCCCGCGCTCGGTGGCGACCTCGCCGACCGGCCACGCGTTGTGGTGCTCAACAAGATCGACGTGCCGGACGCCGCGGAGCTCGCTGAGCTGGTGCGACCCGACCTGGAGGCACGGGGCCTGCGCGTCTTCGAGGTCTCGACGGTGTCGCGCAAGGGCTTGCGGGAGCTGACCTTCGCGCTGGGTGAGGTCGTCGAGTCGTACCGGGCCGCTCTGCCCGCGCCGACGCCGGCGAAGATCGTGCTCACACCGCGCGCCGTCGACGACTCCGGTTTCTCGGTGGCGCCCGACCCCGACGAGCCAGGCGCCTACATCGTGCGCGGCCCGCGACCCGAACGCTGGGTGCGGCAGACCGACTTCGGCAACGACGAGGCCGTCGGCTACCTCGCGGACCGGCTCAACCGCCTCGGCGTCGAGGAAGAGCTGGCCAGGATGGGCGCGGAGCCGGGCAGCCAGGTCACCATCGGCGACTACAGCTTCGAGTGGGAGCCGTCGACTCCGGGCGCCGTGACCCACCTTGCGGGCCGGGGCACGGACCCCCGCTTGGAGCACCGCAGCCGCGTCACCGCGGCCGAGCGCAAGGAAGCCCGCAGGGTCCGCCGCGAAGGAGAGCCCGAGTCCGGTGAGGACGCCGGTGAGTGACCAAACCCGCGCCGCCATCGCCGCCGCGTCGCGCCTGGTCGTCAAGGTCGGCTCCTCCGCGCTGACCACCGCGGGCGACGGGCTCGACGTCGTCAGGCTCGACGCGCTGGTCGACGCCATCGCCGAGCGCGTCGCGCGAGGGGCCCAGATCGTGCTGGTGTCGTCGGGCGCGATCGGCGCGGGACTGGCTCCGCTGTCGCTCGGCAAGCGCCCCCGGGACCTCGCGACCCAGCAGGCGGCCGCGAGCGTCGGCCAGCTCGCTCTCGCCCACGCTTATGCCGAGTCGTTCGGCCGCTACTCGCTCACGGTCGGCCAGGTGCTGTTGACGTCGGACGACGTGGTGCGCCGTGCCCACTACCGCAACGCCGAGCGGACCTTCTCCCGGCTGCTGGCACTCGGCGCCGTCCCCGTGGTGAACGAGAACGACACCGTCGCCACCGAGGAGATCCGATTCGGCGACAACGACCGCCTCGCCTCACTCGTCGCCCACCTCATCCGGGCCGACGCACTCGTCCTCCTCTCCGATGTGGACGCTCTCTACGACGGAGACCCCCGCGCGGGAGGAACTCGGCGCATCACCGAGGTCGCGGACGAGTCCGATTTGGACGGACTGTCCGTCGGTATGTCGAGCTCCGGCCTCGGCACCGGCGGCATGATGTCGAAGGTCGCCGCAGCACGCACGGCGGCCTCCAGCGGTGTCCCCGTGCTCATCGCCGCTGCCGCCGACGCCCGCGAGGCCCTCGGCACCGCCGAGGTCGGCACCGTTTTCCGCGCCGCAGGCTCACGCCTGTCCGCGCGGCGGTTCTGGCTCGGCTACGCCGCGGGATCCACCGGCAGGCTGCATCTCGATGACGGTGCCGTGGCCGCGGTGGTGCGCCGCAGGCGGTCGCTCCTTGCCGCCGGCGTTACCGGTGTGGACGGCGACTTCCAAGCAGGCGACGTCGTCGACCTCGTCAACCCCGCGCAGCAGGTCGTTGCCCGCGGTGTGGTGGCCTTCGACGTCACCGAGCTTCCGGAGCTGATCGGCCGCTCCACCCACGACCTTCCGCCCGAGCAACGACGCGAGGTCGTGCACGCCGACGATCTCGTGCCGTTGCGGCACCGCTGACCCGTACGTCCTAACGCAACTCGCTGCGGTTGGTCTCCGGCAGGCGCAGGATCACGAAGAACGCGATCGCGGCTCCCACCGCGACGTACCAGAAGAACAGCGTCGAGGCGCCTGCGTCGGACAGCGCGGTGATCACGAGCGGAGCCGTGCCGCCGAATACGGCGACCGTGAGGTTGTACCACGCTCCGATGCCGAGGCCGCGCAACGACGTCGGGAACAGCTCGCTCATGATCGCCGGTGCGATCGACGTCATCGCGGTGTAGAGCCCGAGGCCGACACAGAACACGACGAGCAGCCCACCGAGTCCGGGACCGACCAGGGTGGAGAGCGGGACGATCAGGATGGCCGTCGCCGCCGACCACACCAGCAGCTGCGGTTTGCGGCCGAATCGGTCCGACAGCATGCCCATCGGGTACTGTAACGCCACGAACAGCGCCGTCGCGATCGAGAGGGCGAGGAACACGTCGACGTCGTCCGCCTCGCGCGTGTTCACCGCGAACGGAGTGAGCGCGCTGAAGAACGTGTAGTAGCACAGCGTCGACAGCATCGTGAAGCCGACGAGCTGCCCCACGGCCTTCGGGTGCTTCCGCAACGTGGTGAGCAGCGGCCGGGACACGCGGCGGGCCACGGCCTTGTTGTCCTTGAACTGCTCGGTCTCGTGGAGGCTGGACCGCAGCCAGAGCCCGACGAGCCCGAGCACACCGCCGAGCAGGAACGGGATGCGCCAGCCCCACGACTCCAACTGGGCCTCGTCCATTGTGCGCGCGAGCGTGAAGCCGAGGACGGAGGCGAGCAGGACCGCACTGCCCGTGGAGATGTAGAAGAACGAGGAGTAGCGGCCGCGCCGTTCCTTGGGCGCGATCTCGCCGAGGTAGGCAGAGGCGTTGGACACCTCGCCGCCGAGCGAGAGGCCCTGTGCCACGCGCGCTAGGAGTAGCAGGAGCGGAGCCAGCCAGCCGACCTGCGCGTAGGTCGGCAGGAGGCCGATGACGAGCGAGCCGCCCGCCATCAGCACGATTGTGAAGATCATGGCTGGCTTGCGGCCGCGGAGGTCGGCGAAACGGCCGATCAGCATTCCGCCGAGTGGCCGAAAGAAGAACGCCAGCGCATAGGTGGCGAAGGTGTTGATCTGGGCCAGGTCGCCGGGGAAGAACGCGCTGGCGAAATAGATACTGAAGGTCGCGTAAATGGTCCAGTCGAACCATTCGAGGGCGTTGCCGACGCTCGCGGCGAAGAGCTTGCGCACCGGAAGCCGGTGCTGTACGGGCGCATTCACGTTCGACTCGGTCATGTCGACCCTCCACCTCACCGAAGTGTGAGTTGGCACTTTGCCACACGGACCGGTGTGGTGGAAGGTCTCCAACCGCAACGGAAATGAGTTCCGGCGAATGGCGGCGCGTGATCAGCACGATCATCGGCGATTCCGTTCTACGCCGTGGCCGCGAGCGCGAACGGGAGCACTGCGGGCGCACCCGCCTGGCGCAACAGGTACGCGGCGACGGTCATGGTCCAGCCCGTGTCCACCACGTCGTCGACGAGGAGGACCGGACCACCGGCCTCCGCCACCGCCGAGCGGAGTTCGGCCGGCAGGGTCAGCCGCCGCCACAGGTCGGCGAGCCGCTGTGCGCTGTTCGCCCGCCGGGGCGGTGGACCCTGGGACTCGATGGCGCCGAGCAGGGGCAGCTTGCCGATCTGGGAGAGCCGGGTTGCCACCTCGCGGACAAGCTGTGGTCGCGTGTGTGAGTCAATCGCCACGACCGCGGCCGGACGTGCCGCCCAGTCCCAGGCCGCGAGCACCGACACGCACGCCTGGAACACCGGATCGGGCAGCGGTCCGTCGGGCGCCTGTGTGCCCACCAGCTCGCGCAGCCGCCCGCCCCAGCCGACGTCGGTGAGCCTGCCGACGACCCGGCCCGGCTCAGCCTGCTCGTCCTTGCCGATCCGGCCGGACAACGCGACATCGAGCGAAGCCATGCCGGTCGGCCATTGGCGGCGTGGCGTGATCTCGACGCCGGGCTTGCTCAACTGCTCGCGGGTGGCTTCCGTGCTCTGCTCGGACACGTCGGTGGACCAGTGCTGTCCGGTGCAGTTGTCACACCGCCCGCACGGTTCCGCGTGCGGGTCGTCCAGCTGCCTGCGCAGGAACTCCATCCGGCAGCCGGGCGTGGCGACGTAGTCCAGCATCGCCCGCTGCTCCGCGGCGCGGGACTGGCGCACGCGGTCGTACCGTTCGGCGTCGTAGTGCCACTCCTGGCCCGTGGCCTCCCATCCGCCGCGCACGCGGCGCACGGCCCCGTCGACGTCGAGCACCTTGAGCACCATCTCCAGCCGTGAGCGGGAGAGCTCCGCCATCGGCTCGATCGCCGCTGTCGACAAAGGACGGTCGGAGTACGCGAGCGCGTTGAGGACCTGGGTCACCCGGTTGCGGTCGGGAAAGGCCAGCGAGCCGAAATAGTTCCAGATCTCCACGTCCTCGCTGCCGGGCAGCAGCACCACCTCGGCGCGCCGGACACCGCGGCCTGCGCGGCCGACCTGCTGGTAGTAGGCGATGGGGGAGGCCGGCGCTCCAAGGTGGACGACGAAGCCGAGGTCCGGCTTGTCGAAGCCCATTCCCAGCGCCGAGGTAGCCACGAGTGCCTTGACCCGGTTGGCGAGCAGGTCGTCCTCGGCGGCCTGCCGGTCGGCGGGGTCGGTCTTGCCGGTGTAGGCGGCCACCGGGTAACCGCGCTCCGCGAGCAGGTTCGCGACATCGTTCGCGGCGGCAACCGTGAGCGTGTAGATGATGCCGGACCCCGGCAGCTCGGCCAGCCGGTCGGCGAGCCAGGCCAGCCGTGCGGCCTCCGTCGGCAACCGCACGACCGCCAGGCGGAGGCTCTCGCGGTCGAGGGAGCCCCGCAGCACCAGGGTGCCGTCGCGATGGCCGATGCCCAGCTGGTCGGCGACGTCGGTGACCACCCTGTCGTTGGCAGTCGCCGTGGTGGCGAGCACGGGCACGCCGTCGGGCAGGTCGCCGATCAGCGTGCGCAGGCGCCGGTAGTCGGGCCGGAAGTCGTGGCCCCAGTCGGAGATGCAGTGCGCCTCGTCGACCACCAGCAGCCCGGCCGACGCGGCGAGCTTGGGCAGCACGGAGTCCCGGAAGTCGGGATTGTTCAGGCGTTCGGGGCTCACCAGGAGCACGTCGACCTCGCCGGCCGCGATCCTCGCCTGCACGTCGTCCCACTCCTGCTGGTTCGCGGAGTTCATCGTGGCGGCGTGGATGCCGGCGCGGGCTGCCGCGGCGATCTGGTTGCGCATCAGGGCGAGCAGCGGCGAGATGATGACCGTCGGCCCCGCGCCGTGCTCGCGCAGGAGTGCGGTGGCGAGGAAGTACACGGCCGACTTTCCCCAGCCGGTGCGCTGCACGACGAGTGCACGGCGCCGGTGGGCGACGAGCGCCTCGATCGCCGTCCACTGGTCCTCGCGAAGGGTCGCGTCAGCGCCGGCGAGTGCCTGCAGCAGGGTCTCGGCCCGCTGACGAAGGGTGTCGATGTCCACGAAAACCAGCTCTACAGCATGGCTCCGACGATGTCTGCCCAGGCCCGGAGCGAACGGAACGCTCACTGCCAGAAATCGGCCTAATGTGACTCGGATCACATCTTGAGGTGGCGTCACGTTCGCGCGGGCGGCAAGTCACACCGGCATGCCAGGCACGCGCGGGGTGTGACTGGCATCCGGTGAAGTCCCCAGATCGCCGGTCTCACCGGTGCGCGCCGCGCGGGTCGGCCCTGGTTCGGGGAGCGGGAGGGCCGACCCCCGCGGCGCGTCTCACCTGGGCGTATAGGGTGGGTCTCCATGTCGCCACGCCGCATCGGTGTCATGGGTGGAACGTTCGACCCGATACACCACGGGCACCTCGTCGCCGCGAGCGAGGTCCAGGCCCGGTTCCACCTCGACGAGGTCATCTTCGTGCCCACGGGCCAGCCCTGGCAGAAGGCCGACCGCGTCGTGTCCAAGGCCGAGGACCGCTATCTCATGACGGTGATCGCCACGGCGTCCAACCCGGTGTTCTCCGTGAGCAGGGTGGACATCGACCGCGGCGGCCAGACCTTCACGATCGACACGCTCAGGGACCTGCAGACGGAGTACCCGGACGACGAGCTCTTCTTCATCACCGGTGCCGACGCGCTCGAGCAGATCCTGACCTGGCGGGACGCGGACGAGCTGTTCAAGTACGCGCACTTCATCGGCGTCACCAGGCCCGGCTACCACCTCGACGACCACCACCTGCCGAGGGGCAAGGTCAGTCTGGTCGAGGTGACGGCCATGGCGATCTCCTCGACCGGCTGCCGCGAGCGGGTCCGGGCGGCGGAGCCCGTCTGGTACCTGGTGCCCGACGGTGTCGTGCGCTACATCGACAAGCGGCGCCTGTACCGGGACTGACGGCTCTGTCGGCCGCGCCGGGTACGCTTCTGCGGACGCCAGTTAGATCCGAAGGAGCACCGTGACAGCGACGGCCGAAGCACGAGACCTCGCGACCGCGGCCGCGCACGCGGCCGCGGACAAGAAGGCGACCGACGTGGTCGTGCTCGACGTCTCGGAGCGGCTCGTGATCACCGACGCGTTCGTCATCGCGTCGGCGCCCAACGAACGCCAGGTCGGCGCCATCGTCGACAACGTCGAGGAGAAGCTGCGGCTGAACGGCCACAAGCCCGTCCGCAGGGAGGGCACCCGGGAAGGCCGCTGGGTGCTGCTCGACTACGTCGACGTGGTTGTCCACGTGCAGCACGACGAGGAGCGTTCGTTCTACGGGCTCGAGCGGCTGTGGAAGGACTGCCCGCGCATCGAGGTCGAGGGCCTCGACGGCGAGAGTGCCCCTCGGTCCGCCGACGACGAGGAACCGGGCACCCCGTGAGCCTGCGGCGGCTCGTGCTGTGGCGGCACGGAGAAACCGACTACAACGCGGCGGGCCGGATGCAGGGCCACATCGACTCGGCGCTCACCGAGGTCGGCTGGAACCAGGCCCGGTTCGCGGCGCCGGCGCTCGCGCGCTTCGAGCCCGATCTGGTCATCGCGTCCGACCTGCGGCGGGCCACCGACACGGCCACCGTGCTCACCGACGCGATCGGCGTACCGCTGCGCATCGACAAACGCCTGCGGGAGACCCACCTCGGCGACTGGCAGGGCATGACCGGCGCCGAGGTCGACGCGCAGGCTCCGGGGGAACGCGACCGCTGGCGCACCGACGCCACGTGGGCTCCTCCGGGTGGTGAGTCGCGGATCGACGTCGCCGAGCGCGCGGGCGAGGTCATAACCGACCTGCTGCGCGACGACGACGAGCACAAGACGGTGCTGCTCGCCGCGCACGGTGGGCTCATCCTCGCGCTCACCGCGCACCTGCTCGCGCTGCCGGTGGGGTTGTGGCCCTCTCTCGGAGGCATCTCCAACTGTCACTGGGTGGAGCTGGGCAGGCGCAACGACGTCTGGCGGCTACATGCCTACAACGCGGGCATGACCGGTTGACCATGGCCACGCCCCGGCTGCTGGTGTTCGGCGACTCGCTTAGCTTTCATGGCCCTGACGGGGGCTGCCCGTCCGACGAGCCCCGCCTGTGGCCGAACGTGGCGGCCCGCGAACTTGGCGGCAGTGCCGATCTCGTCGCGGGCATCGGCTGGACCGCGCGTGACCTCTGGTGGTCGCTCACCGGGGATCCGAGGGTGTGGGCCGAGCTGCACCGCGCCGACGTGGTGGTGCTGGCGGTCGGCAGCATGGACACTCTGCCGTCACCGCTGCCGACCTACCTGCGCACCGGCCTGCGGTATCTGCGGCCAGACGGGCTGCGTCGCGTGGTCCGCAAGGCCTACCTCGCCGCGCAGCCGAGGCTCTCGGTCGCGTTCAGGGGACGTCCGGCCGTGCTCCCGCCGCGGCTGACGGCGCGGTACCTGGAAACCTCGGCCTCCGCGCTGCGCACATTGCGCCCGTCGCTACCGATCGTCGGCTGGCTGCCCTCGGTCCATCGCGCGGCGTCGTACGGCTACGTCCACACGGCACGCGAGGAGACAGCCGCCGGCATCGCGGCGTGGGGCGCGAAGGCGAGTGTGCCGCTGCTCGACCTGCCCGCCGTCGTCGGCGCGCACGTGCTCGGCGGCCACGGCAACGCCGACGGCATGCACTGGGGGTGGGAGGGCCACGAGGCGGTCGGCAGGGCTATGGCGAGCCTGATCGCCCCCCTCTTGGCCGATGCGGGCGCGGCGGCTCCCGCTCACGGCCGGGCGGGAACGTAGGCTGGCGTCCGTGCCGGTCGCCGTTGTCACGGACTCCACCGCCCACCTGCCGGAGGGTTTCGCCGAGAGGCACGGGATCCGCGTGGTCCCGTTGCACGTGCTGATCGACGGCGTCGCCGCACTCGACGGCATCGACGTCGGGCCGGTGGCGCTCGCCGAGGCGCTGGGCCAGCGGCGCATCGTGACGACGTCGCGGCCGACCCCATCCGCGTTCGCCGCGACGTTCCGCGCCGCGCTCGACGAGGGAGCCGACACCGTCGTGTCCGTGCACCTGTCGAAGCGGCTCTCCGGCACCTGGGAGTCCGCGGTGCTGGCCGCGCAGGAGGTGGGGCCGGACCGGGTGCGGGTCGTCGACTCGCGAACCACCGCCATGGGCCTCGGTTTCGCGGCCCTGCACGCCGCTGCCGCCGCGGCGGACGGAGCGTCCGGCGAGGAGGTCGAGGCGGCGGCGGTCGACGCGGCCGCGCGCTCGGAGACGTTGTTCGTCGTGGAAACGCTGGAGTACCTGCGGCGAGGCGGGCGGATCGGGCACGCCGCCGCGCTGCTCGGCACCGCGCTCGCCGTCAAGCCGGTGCTGCGCATGGACGGCGGCGAGATCGTCCCGCTGGAGAAAGTGCGCACGATGAACCGGGCGGTGGGCAGGCTCGTCGATCTGGCGGTACAGGCTGCCGAGGAAAAGGACATCGCGCTTGCCGTGCACCACCTGGCCTCCCCGGAGCGCGCGGCGGAGCTGGCCACGCGGCTCGACGAGCGGCTGCCGCGGTCCCGTGGCTGCGTGGTCTCCGAGCTGGGTGCCGTGATCGGTGCGCACACCGGTCCCGGCGTGCTCGGCGTCGTCGTCCAGCGGCCGGAGTGACGCGCGAGGCCGGGACTTGTCCACATCACCCGGTCAATCCACAGGCCCCGCGATTCCGCCTGCCGCGCCCAGCTGCTCCTCCCTAGCGTCGAATGTGTGTTCGACCAAGCGAAGCTCGGTTCCAGCGACGCGGAACCACGGCCAGAACCGGAGCTGCGAGCGCAGCCGGGAGCGTCGCGCGTACGGCTGGCTCAGCTGGCCGCACAGGTCACTGTTGAGGAGAACGGGCCGCCGGACCGGGTGCCCGCGCAGCCGGAGAAGGCCGGGAGGTTCGTCGAGCGGTGGCTTCCGCCCGGCCTCGCCGGCGCCCCGGCGGGACGGCAGCGCCGGATCGCACTGATCACCGCTGTCGCGGGGATGGTGCTGGCGGTCGGGCTGACGGTTTTCGTGCTCGGCGGCCGTCCCGAGGCCGAACAGCCGCCGCCGTTGCCGGTCGCGCGCGCGGCGGGTGCGAGCGCGGGTCCGGCGACGAGCACGGCCGCGGCCGAGCCGCTGGTCGTGAGTGTGGTCGGCAAGGTCAAGGAGCCTGGCGTCGTCACGGTCGCGGCGGGCTCGCGGGTCGACGATGCCGTCAGGGCCGCGGGTGGTCCGGTGGCCGGTGCCGACCTGCTGAGCGTCAATCTCGCGCGTCGTCTGGTCGACGGCGAGCAGTTGTACATCGGCATCCCGGTGCCGCCGGGCATGCGGACACCCGCTCCGGCGCCTGCCGCGGGAGTGCCCGGCACGGATCCGGGCGGCACCGCGAGCAGCCCGTTGGTCGACCTCAACACGGCGGACCAGGAGCAGCTGGAGAACCTGGACGGGATCGGCGAGGTCACCGCGCAGCGCATCCTGGAGTGGCGGGCCGAGCACGGCCGGTTCACGGCAATCGAGCAGCTCCGTGATGTCGACGGCATCGGCGAGAAGCGGTTCGAGCAGCTGCGGGAGCAGGTGCGGGTCGGATGACCTCCCTGCTGTCACGTGAGCCGGTCACCGTGGAGCGCCGGCACGACCTGCGTCTGGCGCCCTCCGCCGTGACGGTGTGGTCGGCCGCGCTGTTCGGGTTGTTGTGGGGATGGTGGGCCTGCCTGGTCATAGGGGCGTTGGGCGCGCTGATCGCGGCCGCCGTCGCCTGGCGCGACGCGCGAGCCGGACCCGAGGCGGCCCGCCGGTTGCCCGCAGCGGGCGCGCTCCTCGTGTGCGGACTGCTCGCGGCGGGTCCCGTGGCCGTGCGGCTGGCTGGTGCCGAGCAGGATCCCTTGCGGGAACCGGCGCGAAACGGCAGCGAGGTCACGCTGCGGGCGACCGTCGCGGAACGACCCAAGCCGGTGCGGTCGGCCGGATACGCGGGACGGCAGGGCGGAGCCCGCTCGGTGGTGGTCCCGGTCGACGTCCTCGGCGCGAGCGTGCGCGACCGGCCGGTCGCGTCGACGGGCCGGGTGGTGCTCATCGCCCCGTTCGCGGAGTGGTCGCGGCTGCTGCCCGGGCAGCAGGTCACCGCGTCCGGCTCGCTCGCCCCAGCCCGGACGGGCGAGCTGACCGTCGCGGCGGCGTACGTGCGCGGGCCTCCGGAAGCGGTCGGCCCGGCCCCGTGGTGGCAGCGAAGCGCCGAATCGATCCGGGCCGCGCTGCGGGTCGTCTGCTCGGTGCTGTCCGAGGAGCCAGCGGGTCTGCTGCCGGGCCTCGTCGTGGGTGACACGAGCGCACTGCCCGCACGGGTGGAGCAGGAGTTCCTCGACGCGGGGATGTCGCATCTCACGGCTGTCAGCGGCGCGAACGTGGCGATCGTGTGCGGTGCCGTGTTGCTGCTGGCCAGGGCGCTGCGGCTGGGGCCGCGACTGTCGGCGGTCGCCGCCGGGGTGGTGCTGATCGGGTTCGTGGTGCTGGTCGGCTACGAGCCGAGCGTGCTGAGGGCCGGCGTCATGGGAGCGGTCGGGCTGCTCGCGCTGGTGCTGGGTCGGCAGGGATCCGCCATGCCGGCGCTGGCGGCAGCCGTCTGTGCGCTGGTGCTTTACGACCCGGCGATGGCGGCGAGCATGGGTTTCGCGCTGTCGGTCGTGGCCACCGCCGGCCTGGTGCTGCTGGCTCCGAGGTGGGCCGAGGCGCTGACCCGCCGTCGGGTGCCCTCGGGGCTGGCCGAGGGGCTCGCCGTGCCGGTGGCCGCGTTCCTGGTCACCGCGCCGATCATCGCCGGGATGGCCGGTGAGGTCAGCCTCGTGTCCGTGGCCGCGAACCTGCTGGCGGCGCCGGTGGTCGCGCCGGTGACGGTGCTCGGGGTGCTTGCCGCCGTGCTCGCGGGGCCGTGGCCCGCCGGTGCGGAGGTCCTCGTACACGTCGCGGGCCCCGGAGTGAGCTGGCTGGTGCTCGTCGGGAGGGAGGCCGCCGGGGTGCCGGGCGCCGTAGTGGGGTGGCCGTCCGGCTGGTGGGGCGGGCTGCTCGCGGCCGGCATCGCCGGCCTGGTGGTGCTGGCGCTGCGACATCGTCCGGCGCGCATCGCGCTCGCGCTGGCGCTGGCGTCGCTGCTGGTCGTCCTGGTTCCGGTGCAGGTCGTCGCGCCGGGGTGGCCGCCGAGGGACTGGGCGATGGTCGCGTGCGACGTCGGTCAGGGCGACGGGCTCGTGCTGGCCACCGGTGAGCCCGGCCGTGCGGTGGTGGTGGACGCGGGGCCCGAGCCGGGACCGCTGGACCGCTGTCTCGACCGGCTCGACGTCGACCGGGTGCCGCTGGTGGTGCTGAGCCATCTCCACGCCGACCACGTGGGCGGACTCGCGGCGGTGCTCGACGGGCGCTCGGTCGGCGCGGTGGCGGTCGGTCCCGGCCGGACGCCGGGCTGGGCATGGCGGGAGGTCGCGGCCGAGACGTCGGCCCGGGGCGTTCCCCTGCTCGAACTGAGCGTCGGGGACCGGCTCGAGTGGCCCGCACTGCGGCTCGATGTGGTGGGACCGCGCTATGTCCCGCGAGACCAGGGGGAGGAGGACGACGGCACGGGGATCAACAACAGTTCCGTGGTCCTGCGCGCGAACACGGCCGCAGGGCGAGCGCTGCTCACCGGCGAC
This sequence comes from Prauserella sp. PE36, assembly GCF_003311655.1. NCBI lineage: Bacteria > Bacillati > Actinomycetota > Actinomycetes > Pseudonocardiales > Pseudonocardiaceae > Prauserella > Prauserella sp. PE36. The sequence continues at coordinate 20,538 of NZ_QEQT01000088.1, forward strand.
GTCGAGCTGGCTGCCCAGGGCGACCTGCTCAGTGCCGGGGCCGACCTGAGGGCGGAGATCCTGAAGGTGCCGCACCACGGGTCTCGGTTCACGCTGCCGCAGTTCATGGGTGCGGTGGCACCGAGGGTCGCGCTCGTGAGCGTGGGCGCGGACAACACGTACGGACATCCGAACCGCACGACGCTGAGCGTGCTGACGAGAGGAGGGGCACTCGTGGCCCGCACGGACACCGGCGGCGACACCGCCGTGGTGCCGGGCGACGACGGACCGGCCGTTGTCAGGAGAGGAGCGTCGCGATGACAGAACCACTCTGACTGGCCGTGAATCCGGTTGCCGGAACCGGACGGCCCCGGCACGCTCGCGCCATGATCAATACCGGACTCGGTCAGAAGGTCGTGCTGGTGACTGGTGGCAGCGGCGGCATCGGCGAGGCGATCAGCCGGGCCTTCGCCGCGCAGGGTGCCCGCGTGGCCGTACACCACCATCCCGGGGAGGAGGCGCGGTGGGCGCACGTCACCCCGCCCGTAGAGGCCGCGCGCCGGCTGGCCGGGGAACTCGACGATGCGGTCGCGGTGGCGGCCGACCTGGCCGAGCCGGATGCGGCGGCGCGGTTGTTCGACGAGGTCGAGGCGCGGCTGGGTCCCGTGGACGTGCTCGTGAACAACGCCGCGCACTGCGAAACCCCCGACACGGTGGACGCGCTGACGGCGGGCAGCCTCGAGCGGCACTACCGGGTCAACGCGATCGCGCCCGCGCTGCTGATCAGCGAGCTGGCGTGCCGACAGCAGCCGGACCGGGCAGCGCCGTGCGTCGTGAACATCTCGACCGACGCGGCACGCGCGTTCCCCGGCCAGCTCGGTTACGGCTCGTCCAAGGCCGCGCTGGAAGGGCTCACGCGCGGCACGGCATTGGACCTCGGCGCGGCCGGGATCAGGGTCAACGCCGTGGCTCCGGGGCCGGTGCAGACGGGCTGGATGGACGAGGACCTGGTGGCGAAGGTCAAGGAGATCGTGCCACTCGGTCGTCCGGGGAAGCCGGACGACATCGCCGACGCGGTCGTGTTCCTGGCGTCGGAGCAGGCCCGCTGGATCACCGGCCAGGTGCTGCAGGTCGCAGGGGGGCACGCCCTGTGAGCCGCGGCCCGTGGCGACTCAGGTGTGCTGTCGGGAGACGTTGGTGCGGGTCGACGATCTTGAAATGGGGCGAGCGTCCTCCTCTGTCGTGCGAGCCACCACGGTGATCCCGGCCCGCACGGCAGAGGATTATCAGACCCGACCTAGCGGCCGAGGACCTCGTTCACGGCGTCGGCCGACGGGGGCACGGTGGCCTTCGGGCCGATCTTGCCCTCGACGGCGTCCAGCGTCTTGAGGCCGTCGCCGGTGATGAGCAGCACGGTCTCGGCGTCGGGGTCCAGCCTGCCGGTCTCGATGAGCTTCTTCGCGGTCGCCACGGTGACGCCGCCGGCGGTTTCCGTGAAGATGCCCTCGGTGCGGGCCAGGAGCCGGATGCCCTCGACGACCTCCTCGTCGCTGACGTCCTCGATCGCGCCGCCGGTGCGGTTGACGGTGTCGAGCACGTACGGGCCGTCGGCGGGGTTGCCGATCGCGAGCGAGCGGGCGATCGTGTCCGGCTTCACCGGCTGCACCACGTCGTGCCCGTTGCGGAACGCGGCCGAGACCGGCGAGCAGCCGGTGGCCTGTGCCCCGAAGACCTTGTACGGCGACTCGTCGACGAGGCCGAGCTGGCCCAGCTCGCGGAAGCCCTTGTCAACCTTGGTCAGCTGCGAGCCGGAGGCGATCGGAACGACGATCTGCTCGGGAAGCCGCCAGCCCAGCTGCTCGGCGACCTCGAAGGCGAGGGTCTTGGAGCCCTCGGAGTAGTAGGGGCGCACGTTGACGTTCACGAAAGCCCAGGTCTCGTGCTCGGCGGCGAGCTGGGTCGCCAGGCGGTTGACGTCGTCATAGTTGCCGTCGACCGCGATCAGGGCGCCGTCGTAGACGGCCGTGGTGAGGATCTTGGCGCGTTCGAGAGAGGAGGGGATCAGCACGACCGACTGCCAGCCGGCGCGCGCGGCGGCCGCGGCGACCGCGTTGGCGAGGTTGCCCGTCGAGGGGCAGGCCAGCGTGTCGAAGCCGAACTCGCGGGCAGCGGCCAGCGCGACGGCGACCACGCGGTCCTTGAACGAGTGGGTGGGATTGCCGGTGTCGTCCTTGACCCAGATGCGCTTGACCCCGAGGGCCTTCGCGAGGCGGTCGGCACGCACCAGCCTGGTACAGCCCGGCTCGGTGTTGGGGATCTCCTCGACGTTGGAGGGCACCGGCAGCAGCCTCTTGTAGCGCCAGATGTTGCGAGGGCCGGCCTCGATGTCCTCCCGGCGCACGCGGCCGAAGTCGTAGGCGACCTCGAGCGGCGAGAAGTCCCCGGCGGAGACGAACTCCGGGGCCAGCGGCTGGCGGTGGCCCTCTTCCTTGGACACGAGCTCCACGGCCGGACCGAGGTCGACGGACTTCGTGGTTTCGAGCGCTGCAGTCATCGCGAGGTTCCTTTCCTCATCTGCCCCGCTGGCGCGGGTCGGAATTGGCACCGTGATCGCCAGCTACCTCGCGGAATCGAGATGACAGGCTGACGCCGGTTGCCGGGGCTTCATCGGGCCGTTCCCTCTGCCCCTCTGGATGAGCGGTATTCGGTTGTCCGTGGGCGGAATCCGCCCGACGTCGTGAGGAAGCCTACGTCATCGGGATCAGTTCGTGCCACGGCTGTGCGGGTTACGTCACCGTGGCAGGATCGGCAGCGTGACCGCGCCAGCCACCACGCCCGCACCACTGCAGCTCGTGCTCGGGGACGAGGAACTGCTCGTCGAACGCGCGGTGCGAGCCGCGCTGGACTCGGCGCGGCTGGCCGACGCGACGGCGGAGCTGACGCGCGTCCGGGTGTCCGAACTCACACCACCACAGCTCGCCGAGCTGGTCAGCCCTTCGCTGTTCAGCGAGGGCCGCGTGATCGTCATCGAGGGCGCGCAGGACGTCTCGCAGGAGATCTCCGACGCGATCCTGTCCTACGTGCGCATGCCCGCCGACGGCATCGTGCTCGTCGTGGTCCACACCGGTGGTGGGCGGAGCAAGGCGGCCAAGGCGCTGCCGGGTGCGCTCAAGAAGGCGGGCGCTGCCGTCATCGAGTGCGACAAGATCACCAAGCCCGCCGAGCGGGAAGCCTTCGTGCGCAACGAGGTTCGGCGGGCGGGCGGACGGATCGACGCGCCAGGGGTGGTCGCGCTCATCGACGCGGTCGGCTCCGACCTGCGGGAGCTCGCCTCGGCCGCCGCGCAGCTCGTGGCCGATTCCGGCGGCAGCGTCGACGAGGAGGCCGTGCGGCGGTATCACCGCGGCCGGGCCGACGTCACCGGGTTCATGGTCGCCGAGAAGGCCGTCGCCGGAGACCGCGCCGCCGCGCTCGAGTCGGTGCGGTGGGCGCAGCAGATCGGGGTGCCGCACGTGCTGGTGGCCGACGCGCTGGCCGACGCGGTCCGCACGATCGCCAGGGTGTCCGCGGCGGGCCGGGGCAACCCGAACCAGATGGCGGGCGAGCTGGGGATGCCGCCCTGGAAGATCCGCAAGGCGCAGGGCCAGTCGCGCGGCTGGAACTCGGGTTCGCTCGCCGAGGCCATGCGCATCGTCGCCCGCGTGAACGCCGAGGTGAAGGGCGCCGCGGCCGATCCGGACTACGCGATCGAGCGTGCCGTGCTGGACCTCATCGCCGCGAAGCAACGCCGCTAGGCGACGCGCCCCAGCGCCACCTTTGGTGCGCTCGGGGCACCGCCCGTCTCCCACACCCCCAACGGAGACGCTGCGCCATAGGGGACTTTCGGCGAACACGCGCCGACAACGGCGAAGCCCCCGGAGACCGTTGGTCACCGGGGGCTTCGCGACAGCTTGTCGGCAGGCTCAGAGCTTGTTGGCGCGCTGGGCCATCGCGGACTTCTTGTTCGCGGCCTGGTTCTTGTGGATCACGCCCTTGCTGGCAGCCTTGTCCAGCTTGCGCGCGGCCTCTCGCTGCAGCTCGATGGCCTTGTCCTTGTCACCGGCGTCAGCGGCCTCGCGGAACTTGCGGATCGCGGTCTTCACCGCCGACTTGACCGACTGGTTGCGCTGGCGCGCCTTCTCGTTGGTCTTGATGCGCTTGATCTGGGACTTGATGTTGGCCACGCGGGCGCTCCTCACATCGTTCGGCGGGATTGTCGTTGTCGCGTTCTCGTGGCCCCGGTGACTCACCGGGCTTCCTCCCTGGCGGAATGCCACACGGCAACGGCTGAACAGCATAACAACGGGTCACCGCGGGACCTCGGCCAGGTCGGTTACCTGGGCTCGCAGTGCCTGGGGTTTCGCCGTCTCCCCGCTGGCGCAGGCTCGCACACAACCAGGGGTCCGGCTACCTCTGCTACCCGGTCTCCGCCGTCGCTCTGCTGCCCGTGGTGCTCGCGATGGTGTTGTTCGGCGACCGGCGTCCGGAGTGGAGCTGGCTGCTGGCCGCCGCCGTGACGGTGGTCTGCCATGTGCTCTACGGCGTCGTCCTGCAACGCGGGTACGCGGTCGGCGACCTGTCCGTCGTGTACCCGGTCGCCAGGGGAGCGGACCTCTGCTGTCGGTGCTCGTCGCCGTGCTGGTGCTCGGGGAACGACCGGGCTGGCCCGGTCTGGTGGGGAAGCTGCGGCGGGAGCACCGGCGTGAGGTGCTGCTGGTGTGTCCGCTGTCTCCGTTGGCCTGCCTGCTCGTGTTCTTCGCCTTGCGGCTCGCGCCGGTGAGCCTCGTCGCGCCCGCCAGGGAGCTGAGCATCGTGCTCGGCAGTCTCGCCGGCTGGTTGTTGCTGGGCAGCGGCACCCTGGTAGGCGGCCGGCGGTTCTGCTCGTGTTGTTCGGGATCACGGCGACCGCACTCGCATGAGACCGTGTTGCCCATGGACGTGCTGAGCAGCAGGGTGCTGGTGCATCCCAGGGATCCCGACGTGACGAAGGCCTTCTACCGCGACACGCTCGGGCTCGCGGTCTACCGCGAGTTTCCCGGCGGCACCGTGTTCTTCCTCGGCGGCGGGTTTCTCGAGGTCGTGGGAGAGGGCCGCACCGGCGCCACCCCGGACATGGCGCTGTGGTTGCAGGTCAGAGACGTCGCCGCGGCCGTGGCCGAGCTGCGCGCGAAGGGCGTCGAGCCGGTGAAGGGCCCGCAGCGGGAACCGTGGGGACTCGACGAGGCGTGGATCTCCGACCCGGACGGCACGCGGATCGTGCTCGTGGAGATCCCGTCGGACCACCCGCTGAGGGTCGATGTGCGCTCCCAGTAGCTCCGTCTCGGGGATGCCCGGTTCGCCGAGACCGGGATCCTCGTGACGATCGGATTCGCCAGGCAGAGGGCTCAGCGCTGTGGCCGGCACCGTCGAGAGCCGCCACCAGCGGCTCCGGGCGCTGCCTGCCGGGGATGAACCGGCCACCGAGCCGCGGCGGCCGCGTTCAGGCGGGCCGCCACGCCCGCAGCTGGGCCGCGCGCGTGGCGGCGAGGCCGGGCGGGTCCCACACCCATGTCTGCAGGTCGCCGAAGCCGGCGGCCTCCAGCTCCCTGGCGAGGTCGTGCCGTGGCACCGGCAGCCACTTCTCGTGCGCGGAGAGCACGAGCCGCCCTCCCGGCCGCAGCACGCGGAACAGCTCGGCGAACGCGGCTTCCCGGTCGGCCCACAGCTGCACGTTGTTGACGCTGAGCACGACGTCCACGGACTCCCCTGGCTGCCCGGTGGCGGCGGCGGTGCCCGCTCGCAGCCGCACGGTGCCCTCACGCACCGCGGCGGCGCATCGCGCGCGGCACAGCTGGAGCATCTCCTCGGAGGGGTCGACGCCGACGGCGAGCCGGCTGCGGGCGGCCACCTCGGCGAGTCCGATGCCAGGGCCGGGTCCGAGCACGAGCACCGTCTCGTCCGCGGCCGGTTTCGCCACCTCGACCACGTGCCGCTCGGTCGCCGCGTTGCCGTGCGCCATCAGCGCTCCGCCGATGCGGCCGAGCAGACCGCGGGGGTGACCGAAGGCCCGGTCGAGCGGTTCGTCAAGTACAGAACTCATCCTTCGAGGTCAGCACGGACTGGACGAGACCCGCATCGGGGATGACCCGGAAATGTCGGTGTGGCGGCATGGGAACATGGAGGGTGCCACCCGCGAGCGACCTGAGGTAACGAGTGACACAGACACGCCCGTCCGCCGACACCACGTTCACGCCCCCGGAGCACATCCGGAACTTCTGCATCATCGCCCACATCGACCACGGCAAGTCCACCCTGGCCGACCGGATGCTGCAGCTCACCGGCGTGGTCGAGGAGCGGGCCATGCGCGCCCAGTACCTGGACCGGATGGACATCGAGCGGGAGCGCGGCATCACGATCAAGGCGCAGAACGTGCGTCTGCCGTGGCGGCTCGACGGCCAGGACCACGTGCTGCACCTCATCGACACGCCGGGCCACGTGGACTTCACCTACGAGGTCTCCCGTGCGCTCGAGGCGTGTGAGGGCGCGATCCTGCTGGTGGACGCCGCGCAGGGCATCGAGGCGCAGACGCTGGCGAACCTCTACCTCGCGCTCGACAAGGACCTGCACATCCTTCCGGTCCTCAACAAGATCGACCTGCCCGCCGCGGAGCCGGACAAGTACGCGGCCGAGCTGGCGAACATCATCGGCTGCGAGCCCTCCGACGTGCTGCGGGTGTCGGCGAAGACGGGTGAGGGCGTCAAGGAGCTGATCGACGAGGTCGTGCGCCAGGTGCCGCCGCCGGTGGGCGACTCCGATGCCCCGGCGCGCGCGCTCATCTTCGACTCCGTCTACGACACCTACCGCGGCGTGGTCACCTACATTCGCGTCGTCGACGGCAAGATCACTCCGCGCGAGCGGATCAAGATGATGTCGACCGGGGCCACGCACGAGCTGCTCGAGGTCGGCATCATCTCGCCGGAGCCGAAGGCCGCGAAGGGACTCGGCGTCGGCGAGGTGGGTTACCTCATCACCGGCGTGAAGGACGTCCGCCAGTCGAAGGTCGGCGACACGGTGACCGCGGAGCGCCACGGCGCCAAGGAGCCGCTCGCCGGCTACCGCGAGCCGCAGCCGATGGTCTACTCGGGCCTGTACCCCGTGGACGGCTCCGACTACCCGGACCTGCGCGAGGCGCTGGACAAGCTGCGGCTCAACGACGCCGCGCTCAGCTACGAGCCCGAGACGTCGGTAGCGCTCGGCTTCGGTTTCCGCTGCGGGTTCCTTGGCCTGCTGCACCTGGAGATCACGCGCGACCGCCTGGAGCGTGAGTTCGGCCTCGAGCTGATCTCCACCGCGCCGAACGTCGTCTACCAGGTCTTCCTGGAGGACGGCACCGAGCTCGTGGTCACCAACCCGTCGGACTGGCCCACCGGCGGCAAGATCGCCGAGGTGCACGAGCCGGTCAGCAAGGTCACGGTGATCGCGCCGTCGGAGTTCATCGGCGCGATCATGGAGCTGTGCCAGAGCAAGCGCGGCCAGCTGCTCGGTATGGACTACCTGTCCGAGGACCGCGTCGAGCTGCGGTACCAGCTTCCGCTCGCCGAGATCATTTTCGACTTCTTCGACTCGCTGAAGTCGCGCACCCGCGGCTACGCCTCGCTCGACTACGAGGAGGCGGGGGAGCAGGCCGCCGACCTGGTCAAGGTGGACATCCTGCTGCAGGGCGAGGCGGTGGACGCGTTCTCGGCGATCGTGCACAAGGACGCCGCCTACAGCTACGGCAACCGGATGGCGACTCGCCTGCGCGAGCTCATCCCGCGCCAGCAGTTCGAGGTGCCGATCCAGGCCGCGATCGGCTCGCGCATCATCGCTCGCGAGACCATCCGCGCGATCCGCAAGGACGTGCTCGCCAAGTGCTACGGCGGTGACATCTCGCGTAAGCGCAAGCTGCTGGAGAAGCAGAAGGAAGGCAAGAAGCGCATGAAGACCGTCGGCCGCGTGGAGGTGCCGCAGGAGGCCTTCGTCGCGGCACTGTCCACTGAGGACAGCGGTGGCGACAAGGGCAAGGGCAAGAAGTAGCCTCCCGTTCTTGCAAGACAGCGGGGAGCCGCGCCGGGATGATGCGAGAGTGATCAGCAGAATCATCCCCTATGCCGACGGAGCAGATCTCGGCGCGTCCCGGGACTTCTACGTCGAGGTCCTCGGACTCGAGGTCGCGATGGAGGATCCGGTGCTCGGTCTGCGATCGCCGGCCAACCCCACGGCGCAGGTACTCGTCCTACCGCCCGGAGCGGAGCACCCCCAGCCTCGTTTCGGGGTCGATGTCGGCGAACCGGCGGCCGTCGACGCGGCGCATGCCTTGGCGGTGCGTCGTGGCCTGCGGGTCGTCTACCCGCTCACCGACGAGCCGTGGGGCGTTCGACGCTTCTTCGTCGAGGACCCTGGCGGCACGGTGATCAACGTGCTCGCACACCTGCGGTGACCCCGCGCCCTAGCGGTCGCTGATCCGCACCGCCTCGACGAACAGGGCGGTGCGCCGCTCCTCCGCCATCACGCGGTCGTACTCGGCCCAGTCGTCGTGGGTGCCGCCGGCCGCGGTGAAGATGTCGCGCAACAGCTGGGGCAGCCGCTCGGCGGGGAAGTGCTCGCACGTGTCGTCGGGCCCGATCAGGCGCGCCGGGCCCTGCACGGACACCCATCGCCAGCCGTGCCGGAAGACGAACGTCGCGTGTCCGCTGCGGCGCAGGAGTTCGCGCTTGCGGGCTCCGCCGACCAGTACTGCCGCGACCGAGGGCCTCCCGGACACCGGGTCGTCGAGCACGCCCGCGTTGACCACGGAGGCGTGCACCGTGCCGTCGGGCCGGGTGGTGGCGAGCGTCGCCAGGCCGTGTTCGGCGGCGGCGAGCTCACGGACGAGGGCGAGATCGGCGGGCATGCCCCCACGGTAACGACGCCAGGGCCGCGCGGGGATGGTCTCCCCACGCGGCCCCGGGACGGGTTGCGCCGTCAGACGCCGAGCAGGATGGCGAGCGCCTCGACCAGCGATGCCGACGTGGCGGCGATCGTCTCGTCCAGGTACTCGGCGATCGGGGTCAGCTCGGCCGCGGACGCCTGGCCCCCGACGATCGCGAGCATGGGCACCGTCAGCGCGCTCACCGCGACGCCGCGCATGGTCCAGCGCTTCGCCGTGCTCCGCGCGGTCACCTGGTTGTCGGTCATTGCCGTCCTCTTCCTCTCGGTTCGACGCGAACGTCGCTCGCGTCGTGGGGGCAGCCTGCACTGGGCCAAACGGCGCAACAAGGCGATTTACGGACGGTTTTCGATCATGAAACAGCGGCTAGCTCGGCGGGGTGACACCCGTTTACCCGATGGTCATGCCGGTGAATTCGTTTCTCACCTTCCCGTAACGAGGGTGGTGACCGGGCGCGTCATCGCGGTCCGTGAGGGCTTCGTACGCTTGGCGCATGTTCGACAGCTTGCGTGTCCCGGTGGTGGTGGCCCCGATGGCCGGTGGTCCGTCGACGCCGGAGCTCGTGGCCGCGGCCGTGCGTGCGGGAGCCTTCGGCTTCCTGGCGGGCGGCTATCTCGGTGCCGCGGCGTTGGGGGATCAGATCAGCAAGGCAAGGGAGCTCTGCGGTGACACGTTCGGCGTGAACCTCTTCGTGCCCGGCATCCGGGCCACCGTGGACCTGCGGCCCTACGCGGAACGGTTACGCGAGGAGGCGCGGCGTTACGACGTCGAGCCCGGCGCCGCGCTCTGGGACGACGACGGCTACGGCGCCAAGCTCGACCTGCTCGTGGAGCAGCGGGTGCCGGTGGTGTCGTTCACCTTCGGGGTGCCGCTGGAGACCGACATCGAGCGGCTCCACCAAGCGGGCAGCACGGTCGTTGTCACTGTCACCTCGCCAGAGGAAGCGCGTCAGGCCGCCGAGGCGGGCGCGGACGCGCTGTGCGTGCAGGGGTTCGAGGCCGGTGGGCACCGTGGCCTGTTCACCGATGATGCCGGCCGGGCCGAGGGTGGCGAGCTGTACGGGCTGCTCGCGGCGCTCCGGCTCGTCGGGGCCGAGACGGACCTGCCGCTGATCGCCGCCGGTGGTCTTGTCCACGGCGGGGACGTGGCCGCCGTCGTCACCGCGGGCGCCGTGGCGGCCCAGCTCGGCACAGCGTTCCTGCGGGCGGACGAGGCGGGCACCAACGCGACGCAGCGGCGCGCGCTCGCCGACGCGGGCCGTCCCACCGCCTTCACCCGTGCGTTCAGCGGACGGCCCGCACGTGGCCTGGTCAACCGGTTCCTGCGCGAGCACTCCGGCGACGCCCCGTCGGCCTACCCGCAGCTGCACAACCTCAGCAAGCCGATCAGGGCAGCGGCGAGTGCGGCGGGCGACCCCGAGGCGATGTCGCTGTGGGCGGGGCAGACGTACTCGCTCGCGGGTCAGGCGCCCGCCGCCGAGATCATCGAGACGTTGCGGGAGCAGGCCAGGGCAGCGCTGGAGCGGAGTGTGCGCAGGTTCGGCTGAAGCCCGGCCCGCCTCAGTGCGCCTCAGCCAGCCGCGCCCGCGGCGGCGGACGGCAGCGGGGCGGTCTCGGGCCGGGCGCGGTTGCCCTGTGCGAAGTAGGTCAGCACCTCGGCGATCGCCTGCGGGTCGTCCAGCTGTGGGCAGTGCCCCCAGTCCTCGCGCTCCAGCAGCCTGCTGTGCGGCACGAGCGCGTGCAGCTGCCGCCCCGACGCCGCGCTCACCAGCCGGTCCTTACCGCAGACGATGATCAGCAGCGGTGCGGTGATGCGGTCGAGCTGGTAGGCGGACTCCAGCTCGGCGACGAGCTGCCTGGCCTCGGCGAGCCTGCTGGTGGTGGTGCTGTAGTCGGGGAAGAGGTCGAGGAACCGGCGGACGTGCACGGCGTCGGCCATCTTGATGTCGGCGTAGAGCAGGCGCGGCACCACCTGCTGGGCGATCGAGCGCACGACGAAGCCGGGCACGGGCAGCGGCAGCGACGCACACAGGCGCAGCGCGAGCGGGTACTTGGCGACCGTCCTGATCAGCCACGAGTCCACGAAGCCGGGCGCGGCGATCGAGACGATCCCGGCGATCGGCAGCTTGGGGTTCTGCGCGGCGCGCAAGCTCATCGTTCCGCCGAGCGAGTTGCCGACGAGCACCACGCTGCCGAGCGCGGCCTGCTCCCGGATCACGGCGGCCGTGAACGCGTCGAGCTGGGGAAGCATCGCGCCGGGGCGCAGCGGAGCGGCCTCACCGAAGCCGGGCAGGTCGACGGCGAGCACCGCGATGCCGGCGTCGGCGAGCTGTTCGAGCACGGGGCGCCAGGTGTCGGCGCTGTCGCAGTAGCCGTGCAACAGGACGATGCGGGGCGCGTCGGGCCGGGCTCCCTGGCGGCGCCTTCTGGTGCGCCTGCCCGACTCGACCATGCGCGGGCCGACCTCCAGCACCCTGGTGCGGAAACCCGCGAAGCGGCGATACCCGGCCCGGATAACCGGGCCGGGCAGAGCTTCTCGCTGCGCCGCGATCATGCTTTCAGGTTAACCGGAATACGGGATTTTCAAGCCCGTTCTCCCGGACACGAACCCGTATCGGCGCAATGTCAACACGGTGTCTGTGCAGGTCAGCAGCGTTCTGGGAAACTAACGCACAAACACGATTTTCCCGGCGGTGGCGCCTTTCAGCATGTCCGAAAAGCCCGACTCGGCCTGCTCGAACGGCAGCTCGGCACCGATCTGCGGCCGGATCCCGGCCAGGTCGGTGTAGGAGAGCAGGTCGGCCAGCTCGTCGCGGGTGCCCATCGTGGAGCCCACCACGTTCAGCTGCAGAAAGAACAGTCGCTGCAGGTCGGCGCTCGGGTCGGGGCCGCTGGTGGAACCCGACACCACGATGGTCCCGCCCGGCTTCAACGACTTCATCGAATGCGACCACGTGGCCTTGCCCACCGTCTCGAACACGGCGTCGACGCGCTCGGGCAGGCGAGTCCCGGACTCGAACGTCTGGTGGGCGCCCAGCTGCTCCGCCAGTGCCCGCTTCTCCTCGCTGCGGCCGGTGACCCACACGCGGAACCCCGCCGCCCGGCCCAGCTGCACCAGCGCGGTCGACACACCGCCGGAGGCGCCCTGCACCAGGAATGTCTGCCCCGGCCGCAGCCCGGACTTGACGAACAGCATCCGGTAGGCGGTCAGCCACGCGGTGCCCATGGTCGCTGCCTCCGCGAACGAGAGGCCCGCTGGCTTGGGGAGCACGTTGCGGGCCGGGACCACCACCGAGTCGGCGAACGTGCCCTGGTGCTTCTCGGTGAGCAGCGTCCGCTTCGGGTCGAGGGTGTCGTCCCCGCGCCACGAGGCGTCGTTGACCACCGAGTGGATCACCACCTCGGTGCCGTCGTCGAGCACGCCGGCGCCGTCGCAGCCCAGGATCATGGGGAACTGCTCCTGCTTGATCCCCACGCCGCGCAGCGTCCAGATGTCGTGCATGTTCAGGCTGGCCGCCCTGACGGAGACCTTCACCCAGCCGTCGGGGACCTCCGGCTCCGGTCGTTCACCCACCACCAGCGAGGCGAGCGGATCGTCGGGGTTGGCTTCTTTGGCATAGACGGCGAACATGGCGTCAACCTACCTGGCGTACGCTCTTCGTTGTGTTCGACGGAGTGGCCCGCTGGTGGGACAGCCTCGAGCTGTGGCTCGCGCAGCAGTGGTTCCCCGTGCAGTTCGTGCTGGTGATGGCCGTGCTGATACCGCTGTGCGTGGGGCTGGCATGGCTGATCCACCGTGTCGTCCACGCGGTCGCCGACCGCGTCAGCAGGTTCCGCGGCGCAACCCGCCGCCCGGACAGAACGTCCTAGGGAGGCGTGGGTGCTCTCCCGTAGGCGCATCAGTGTGGCGCTGGTCGGGCTCATCGTGCTGGTTCTCGGCGGATGGCTGATCAGGGACGTCATGGCGGTTGACGCCCCGCCAACCGGGCCGGGTAGCCTGCCGGGCGCGGATTCGGGCCTCGAGGTGGTGTCGCTGTCCAGCCTGCCACCCGAGGCGGAGGAGACGTGGCGGCTCATCGAGCAGGGCGGCCCCTTCCCGTATCCCGCGAAAGACGGCACGACATTCGGCAATAGGGAGAGTGTGTTGCCTGAGAAGCCCTCCGGTTACTACCGGGAGTACACGGTCGAGACGCCGGGCAGCCCCGACCGCGGTGCGCGCAGGCTGGTCACCGGCGACGGTGACGAGCTGTACTACACCGGTGACCACTACGCGTCGTTCCTCGTCGTGGACCCCAGGCGATGACCGTCCCACCCAGGCCCGACCTCAAGACGGCCACGGAGCAGGCGCGTGCCCGTGGCGCGTTCACGCACGTGCTCGACGGCACGAAACACCCCGACAAGCTCGGCACGCTCGACGCGATCGCCGCCGCGCTGTCGTTCCCCGACTACTTCGGCCGCAACCTCGACGCGCTCTACGACTGCCTGACCGACCTCGGCTGGCTGCCCACCGGCGAGCACGTGCTGATCTGGGTGGCCTCCGACGTCCTCAAGCAGGCCGATCCGAGGGCCTACCTCGCGGTGCACAGCGTGCTGTCCGACGCCCAGCGCGCACTCGCGCCGGGCGGCGAACGCACCGACAGCCGCACCCTCACCGTGGTGCTGGCGGACTGACCCGGCCGCCCTCCCTCTTTCCGGCCGCAGTGAAGGCCACCATGCCTGCGCCCGCCCGTCTCCCTCCACCACCCAGACGGAGGCGCTCCGCGCCGCTGAGTCTGGTTCAACGCAGTGAAGGTGGCCTTCACTGCAGAGGGCTAGTCCTGGGGCACCCAGCTGGGCTTGCGCTTCTCCGCGAAGGCCGTGATGCCCTCCTGGCCCTCCTCGCTCGCGAAGAAACGGGCGGAGGTGGCCAGCATCGTCTCGAACGTCTTCGGCATCTCCCGGCCGCTCTCGCCCTGCAGCAGGTCCTTGGTGGCGGCGAGCGCGGCCGGGCCGCCCAGCGCGAGCGAGGTGACGTAGCGCTCCACGGTGGTGTCGAGCAGCTCCGCCGGCACGGCGGCGTTGATGAGCCCGATCGACGCGGCGCGCTCGGCGTCGAAGACGTCACCGGTGAGGAACAGCTCGTGGGCCGCGCGCGGGGTGAGCCTCGGCAGCACGGTCACGGAGATGATCGCCGGGATCACGCCGATGCGGACCTCGCTGAACGCGAACGTCGCGCTGTCCACGGCCACCGCGATGTCGGCGGCCGCGACGATGCCCACGCCACCCGCGCGCGCGGGCCCGGCCAGCCGGGCCACCACCGGCTTCGGGCTGGTCCAGATGCGCTCGAGGATGGCGGGGAACTCGTTGACGCCCTGGTCCTGCGAACCGGCGCCGCGGGCCTCCTTGAGGTCCATCCCGGCGCAGAAGACCGGGCCGGTGTGCGTGAGCACGATCACCCGCACAGCGTCGTCCGCGACGGCCTGCTCCAGGCCCGCGCTCAGCTCCTTGCGCAGCTGCGCGGACAGGGCGTTGCGGTTGTGCGGGGAGTCTAGGGTGATCGTCGCGACGCCGCCGGTCACGTCGTAGTGCACGAGTTCGTCAGCCATGCCGACACCTTCGCACAGCGCGACGTCAGGCGGAGCGGAGAGTGGCGGACAACGCCGCGAGGTAGCGGTCGAGCACCACGTCGGCGACCCTGTCCTCCGCGCCGAGTGGAGCCGCCATGGGGGAGCCGGGCGCGGCCTGCTCGGTCAGGTCGCGGATGCGGTCCGGCAGCAGGCCGGGCGCGAGGAACCAGGACGCGACGGCGAAGCGGCCCGCGCCTTTGGCCCGCAGCTTGGCGATCGCGGCGGGCACGTCGGGTTTGGTGGCGCTCGCGAACGCGGGCGCGACGAGGCAGCCGTGGCGGGCCTGCCAGCGTTCGGCCAGCCGCGCGACGACGGCGTTGGCCGGGGCGTGGGAGGAGCCCACGGCGGAGAGCACCACACCGAGGCCGGGGTCGGCGAGGTCGACGCCGGTGGCCCTCAGCCGGTCCAGCGCGACGGCTTCGAGCAGTGGGTCGGCGCCCAGCACGTCGGCCACCGAGACGCGCAGCCGGGGCAGCCGCGCGGTGACCTCGTCGACGATGCCGGGCAGGTCCACGCGGGCGTGGTAGGCACGGCCGAGCAGCAGCGGCGCCGCCACGACGTGCCGGTGGCCTTCCGCGTGCAGGGCGGTGAGGACCTCGGGAACGGACGGTGCGGACAGGTCGAGGAACGCGACCCGGACGTCCACGTCCGGGGCCGCCGCGCGCACGACGTCGCCGAGCGCGCGCACGGTAGCCGCCGACCGGGGGTCGCGGCTACCGTGCGCGACCACGACGAGTGGCGCCGAGGTCACTCCTGCTCCGAACCGCCCAGCGCGCTGAACCGCTCGCCGACGAGCCCGGCCGCCAGCGTGTCGCCGTCCTTCGGGTCGATCACGAGGAACGCGCCGGTGCGGGCGCTCGTCGCGTAGTCGTCCACCGGGATCTCCTCGGAGAGGCGCAGCTTCACACTGCCGATCTCGTTCAACTCCAGCGAGTCCGGACCCTCCACAATCGACAGAGCTTGCTCGTCGAAGCGCGAGTTGAGCTCCTCCACCATCGCCTGCACCGTGCGCGCGCCGTGCTTGACGAGCACCCGCGCACCGGGCTGCAGCGACTTCGTGGACAGCCAGCACAGGGCGGCGGTGAACGCGTCGGTCACCTCTGGACGGTCGGCCGCCGAGGCGATGAGGTCACCGCGCGCGATGTCCAGGTCGTCGGCGAGCAGCACGGTGACCGAGCTGCCCGCGCCTGCCTCCTCCAGCTGGCCGTCCGGGGTGTCGACGCGCTCGACGGTGGTGCGCAGCCCACGCGGCAGCACGACGACCTCGTCGCCGGGCCGCACGGTGCCGGCGGCGATCTGGCCGGCGTAGCCGCGGTAGTCCGGGTACTCAGGGGTGCGGGGCCGGATGACGTACTGCACGGGGAACCGGAACGGCGCCTCGTGCGGGTCCGGCGCGACCGGCACGTTCTCCAGGTGCTCGAGCAACGTGGGGCCCGTGTACCACGGCGTGTTCTCCGATCGCGTGGCGACGTTGTCGCCCACCAGCGCCGACACCGGGATGGCGAGCACGGAACCCTCGGAGTAGCCCAGCGACGACGCGTGCGCGGCGAACTCCTTGGCGATCACCGTGAACGCGGCCTCGTCGTAGCCGATGAGGTCCACCTTGTTCACCGCGAGCACGAGCCGGGGAACACCCAGCAGCGCCAGCACGGCGGCGTGCCGCCTGGTCTGCTCCACCACGCCCTTGCGGGCGTCGACGAGCAGCACGGCGAGCTGCGCGGTGGACGCGCCGGTGACCGTGTTGCGGGTGTACTGCACGTGGCCGGGAGTGTCCGCGAGCACGAAACTGCGCTTGGGTGTGGCGAAGTAGCGGTAGGCCACGTCGATGGTGATGCCCTGCTCCCGTTCGGAGCGCAGGCCGTCCACCAGCAGGGAGAGGTCCGGAGTGGACAGACCGCGGTCGACGCTGGCGCGCTGCACGGCGTCGAGCTGGTCGGCCAGCACCGACTTGGTGTCGTAGAGCAGCCTGCCGACCAGCGTCGACTTCCCGTCGTCGACGCTGCCTGCCGTGGCGAGCCTCAGCAAAGAGCTCATGGCTAGAAGTACCCCTCCCGCTTGCGGTCCTCCATGGCGGCTTCGGAGAGCCGGTCGTCCGCCCTGGTGGCGCCGCGTTCGGTCAGCCTGCTGGCCTGGACCTCGGCGATCACGTCCTCCACGGTGGACGCGGTGGACTCCACGGCACCGGTGCACGATCCGTCGCCCACGGTGCGGTAGCGCACCGTCAGTTCCTCGACCTTCTCGCCCTCGCGGGGGCCGCCCCATGGTCCCTCGGTGAGCCACATGCCGTCGCGCCGGTACACCTTGCGCTTGTGGGCGTAGTAGATCGAGGGCAGGTCGACGCCCTCGCGGGCGATGTAGTTCCAGACGTCCGCCTCGGTCCAGTTGGACAGCGGGAACACGCGCACGTGCTCGCCGGGGCGGTGCCTGCCGTTGTAGAGGTTCCACAGCTCGGGCCGCTGCCTGCGCGGGTCCCACTGGCCGAACGCGTTGCGCAGGCTGAAGATGCGTTCCTTGGCGCGGGCGCGCTCCTCGTCCCGGCGGCCGCCGCCGAAGACGGCGTCGAACTTGTGCTCGGCGATGGTGTCGAGCAGCGGCTGGGTCTGCAGCGGGTTGCGCGTGCCGTCGGGGCGCTCGACGAGGCGCCCGTCGTCGATCCAGTCCTGAACGTGCGCGACCACGAGCCGCAGCCCGTACTTCTCGACCACGCGGTCGCGGAAGTCGATGACCTCCTCGAAGTTGTGCCCGGTGTCCACGTGCAGCAGCGGGAACGGCACCGGCGCAGGCCAGAAGGCCTTGATCGCCAGGTGCAGCAGCAACGTGGAGTCCTTGCCACCGGAGAAGAGGATCACGGGCCGGTCGAACTCGCCCGCGACTTCACGGAAGATGTGGACGGCTTCCGACTCCAGCGCGATGAGGTTGTCCCGCGCCGCGTCGGTCGCGGCCTCCAGTGTGGTCATGACATCCTTCCTCAGGCGTGCAGCCCGCACTCGGTCTTGGTCTTGCCGGCCCAGCGGCCGCTGCGCGGGTCGGCACCCGGTGCGACCTTCGCGGTGCACGGGGCGCAGCCGATCGACGGGTAACCCTCGGCGACCAGCGGGTTCTGCAGGATCCCGTGCTCGTCGATGTAGTTGTTGAACTCGTCGTCGGTCCATGCCGCGATGGGGTTGACCTTCACGAGGCCGTTCCGATCGTCCCACGTCACGATCGGTGTATTCGCCCTGGTCGGGGCATCTACTCTGCGTACACCCGTGACCCAGCACGAGTAGTTCGCCAGCGTCTTGCGAAGCGGGATCACCTTGCGCAGGTGGCAGCACTGGTTCGGGTCGCGGTCGTGCAGTTTCGGCCCGTACTCGGCGTCCTGCTCGGCCACGGACTGCTCCGCCTGCGCGTTGACGACGGTGATGTCCGGGTAGACCGTCGCGACGGCGTCGCGCGTGCCGATGGTCTCCGCGAAGTGGTAGCCGGTCTCCAGGAACAGCACATCCACATCGGACTTCACCTTGGTCGCCAGGTCGACCAGCACGGCGTCCTGCATGTTCGATGCGACGATCAGGTCGTCTCCGAACTGCTCGACCGCCCAGCGCAGCGCCTCCTCGGCGCTCGCGTTCGCCAGTCGCTCGGACGCCTCCTCCGCCAGTGCCTTCAGCTCTTCGGTCGAAGCCGCCGCGGTCATCGAGTCACCTCCGGTATCTGCAGGCCGATGAATGTCACCGAGAACACCCGCCGACAGGACGAACACAGCCAGGCACCGTTCTCTTCCGGTCGGAGATCCTCGTCGCCACAGTACGGACAGTAGAACGCGGTGGCCCTGGTGGGCGGGGTTCCTCCTGAATCCGTCACTTCAGCTCGGCTTCCTCGGCGCGGGTGACCCACTGGGCGAACCTTTCCCCTTCCTCTCGCCCGGCGAGGTAGTTGCGCACGACCCGCTCCACGTAGTCCGTCAGCTCCGCACTGGTCACCTTGTGTCCGCGAAGTTTACGGCCGAAGCCGGCGTCGAGTCCGAGGCCACCGCCGAGGTGCACCTGGAAGCCCTCGACCTGGTTGCCCTCGTCGTCGGTGACGATCTGGCCCTTGAGGCCGATATCGGCGACCTGGACGCGGGCGCACGAGTTGGGGCAGCCGTTGAGGTGCACGGTGACCGGATTGTCCAGTCCGTCCTGGATTCCGGCGAGCCGCTGCTCCAGCTCGGCCACGAGCGCTTCGGCGCGGGCCTTGGTCTCGACGATCGCGAGCTTGCAGAACTCGATGCCCGTGCAGGCCATGACGTTGCGCCGCCACGGCGACGGCTCGGTCTGCAGGCCTGCCTCGGCGAGCTCGGCCTTCAGCCCGTCCACTTCGGTCTCCGGGACGTCGAGCACCACGAGCTTCTGCTGCGGGGTGAGGCGGACGCGGCCGGAACCGGCGCGCTCCGCGGCCTTCGCCGCCGCGATCAGCATCGAGCCCGACGAGCGGCCGGCGACCGGAGCGCCGCCGACGTAGTACAGCCCGTCCTTCTGCTGGTGGACACCGATGTGGTCGATCGGCCGCGCGGGCACCTCGGGCGCGGGCCCGTCGATCAGCGGGCGCTTGAGGTACTCGGTCTCCAGTACCTCGCGGAACTTCTCGGCACCCCAGTCCTTCACGAGGAACTTGATGCGCGCGCGGGAGCGCAGCCTGCGGTAGCCGTAGTCACGGAAGATGCTGATGACGCCGGCCCAGACCTCCGGCACCTCGTCGCGCGGGACCCACGCCCCGAGCCGCTGCGCGATCATCGGGTTGGTGGACAGACCGCCGCCGACCCAGACGTCGAAGCCTGGCCCGTGCTCGGGGTGCTCGACGCCGACGAACGCGACGTCGTGG
Organism: Prauserella sp. PE36; assembly: GCF_003311655.1. NCBI lineage: Bacteria > Bacillati > Actinomycetota > Actinomycetes > Pseudonocardiales > Pseudonocardiaceae > Prauserella > Prauserella sp. PE36. The sequence continues at coordinate 39,947 of NZ_QEQT01000088.1, forward strand.
ATCTCGTGGGCCACGTCCTGCTGCCCGGAGATCGCGGTCTTGAACTTGCGCGGCAGGTTGGCGAACTGCGGGTCGCCGACGTAGCGGCGCTTGATCTCCTCGATCGCGGGCGTGCCGTCGATGATCTCGTCCCTGGAGATGCCCGCGACCGGCGAGCCGAGGATGACGCGCGGGCTGTCGCCGCACGCCTCCATCGTGGTGAGGCCGGCATCCTCGAGCCTCTTCCAGATCGTCGGCATGTCCTCGACCTGGATCCAGTGGTACTGGATGTTCTGCCGGTCGGTGATGTCGGCCGTGTCGCGCGCGTAGGTCTGCGAGATCTCGCCGAGGAGCGCCAGCTGATCGGTGGTCAGCGCGCCGCCGTCCAGCCGCACCCGCAGCATGAAGTAGCTGTCGTCGAGCTCCTCCGGCTCCAGCGTCGCGGTGCGGCCGCCGTCGATGCCCGGCTTGCGCTGCGTGTAGAGGCCGTACCAGCGGAAGCGGCCGCGCAGGTCGCCGGGGTCGATGGAGTCGAAGCCACCGCGGGCGTAGATGTTCTCGATGCGGGCGCGGACGTTGAGCGGGTGATCGTCCTTCTTGGAGCGCTCGTTCGGGTTCAGTGGCTCGCGGTAGCCCAGGGCCCACTGACCCTCACCGCGACGTTGCTTGGTCCGTGCGGGGCGGCCTGCGTTCGGGGCCATCTGTCCTGTCCTCCAGGGCGGTGTTCGCGGTGGACGGCGCCGCGCGTGCCGGAACGCCCTGGACGAGCCGTGGTGGGAGCAGTTCGCGGCACACCGGCGCCAGTTTGTCCGTAAATGGGCAAATGACGCGGGAGTCAGAGCCGGCAGAGACTGCTGGAGACACGCAGATAGTCGACGTGGCGCCGGACCACGAGCGAGACACCTGCGTGAGTCATTCTCCCAGGGTGCCATGCTGCTCAGAATGTGGTCCAGCGCCGCCCGCATGGTGGGAGCAAGGTCATATGCCCTGTTCCGCGGCTAGAATGTTCCGTCTGCAGCCCTTGGCCAGCGCTCGCTGCCGGAGCAGGCGATCGACCAGCCGCAGGGGGGTCAGCGGGCCTCCCGGAACGCCCCGTCGTTCCGTGACCGTCAGCTCGTCGCCCCACAGCGTGCCGCTCAGCGACCACGGTTCCCACCGTTCGAGATCGGGCATCGAGTAGTCGTGACCGAAGACGAGTGCGCGGGTGCCGTCCCCGCGCAGCGGCTCGCCGGCGAGGCCGCGCAGGACGACGCGCTCGCCCGCCGCGTCAGCCACGTCGACCACGTCGACGGCCAGCGCGGCACTGCGCTCACGCACCACCAGCGCGTGGCGACCGGCGTCGGTCCTGGCCGGCAGCGTGTGCCGCGGCTCCACGCGGCGCAGGCGCACGATGATGCGCGGCAGCCACCACCAGTTCTCCCGGCACAGCAGCGGGCTGTCCGCGAGGGTGCGGGAAGGCGGGTACTTGACCAGTTCCTGGGTCAGCAGCTCCTCGGTGAAGAACTCGCCGCTGGTGTCGTCGGTGACCGAGGGCGTGCCGAACCACGCCCCGCCGGCAGCTCCCACGCGTAGTGACCGGGAGTCGGTGACGGTGAACGCCACCCGCCGCGCCCCGCGCAGGCTCGCCGCCTCCTCGGCGCGCGCGTACGGCAGCGCGACGCACGCCACTGCGCCGTCGACCACGGGTGTCACAGCCAGCGCGCGGGGCTCGCCCGTCCCGTCGAGCCAGCACACCTCCCCGGTGACGGCGCGCCGCCACGCCGGACATAACGGATCTGGATCAGTCATCGCCCAAAGCCTTATCAGACAGGTGCTCGCCTGTTACGGTGCCACCTCGTCAGAGGCTCCCGCCAACGATGTCAGTGGAGTTGACCCGGCATGCCCGCCATCGTCGTCGTCCTGGTCGTGGCCGTTCTGTTCTACCTCGGCTACCGCTACTACTCCAGCTATTTGGCAAAGAAGGTCTACGCGGTCGACGCCGCGTTCGTGACCCCGGCGCACAGCATGCGTGACGGGGTCGACTTCGTGCCCACCAACAAGCACGTCCTGTTCGGCCACCATTTCACGTCGGTGGCGGGAGCGGCGCCCATCGTCGGCCCGGCGATCGCCGTGTTCTGGGGTTGGGGACCCGCGCTGGCCTGGGTCGTGCTCGGGACGATCTTCGCGGCGGGTGTGCACGACTTCGGCTCGCTCGTGGTGTCGGTGCGGCATCGCGCGAAGAGCATCGGCACGCTTGCGCGGGACGTGATCAACAAACGGGCCCGGACACTGTTCCTGCTGATCATCTTCTTCCTGCTGACACTGGTGAACGCCGTGTTCGCGGTCGTGATCGGCAACCTCTTCATCGCCACGCCCGAGGCCGTGCTGCCGATCCTGCTGGAGATTCCGCTGGCCATCGGCATCGGCCAGTACATCTACCGCACCCGCAGCGCGGCGCTGGTCCCGTCGATCGTCGGCGTGATCCTGCTCTACGCCTCGATCCTGCTCGGCCAGGAGCTGCCGATTTCGCTGGCAGGCATCGCCGCCGAGGACGGACTCTTCACCGAGCGCAACCTCTGGGTCATCTTCCTGTTCGCCTACACGTTCATCGCCTCGCGAATCCCCGTGTGGGTGCTGCTGCAGCCCCGCGACTACATCAACTCCCACCAGCTGTTCATCGCGCTCGGCGTGATCGGGCTCGGCGTCGCCATCGGCTGGGACCGGATCGTGGCACCCGCCTTCAACGACACGCCCGAAGGATCGCCGAACTGGTTCCCGTTCCTGTTCATCACCATCGCCTGCGGGGCCATCTCGGGCTTCCACAGCCTGGTGTCCTCGGGCACGACATCGAAACAGCTGGACAAGGAGACCGACGCCCGCTATGTGGGCTACGTCGGCGCCGTGGGTGAGGGCTCGCTCGCGCTCGGCTCGATCCTCGCCTGCACGGCGGGCATCGTGGCCACGACGGCCGACTGGGAGGCCGCCTACCGCGACTTCTCCACCGCGTCCGGCGACGCGACGTCCAACTTCGTCAACGGCGTCGCGCACTTCGCGAGCAACCTCGGGATCGCCAACTCGATCGCGGTGATCTTCGCGGCGGTGGTGGTGATCAGCTTCGCCGCCACGACGATGGACACGGGTGTGCGGCTCCAGCGCTACATCGTCCAGGAGATCGCGGACATCGCGGGCGCGCGCGTCGTCTCCCGCAACGTCACGCTGGCCACGACGATCGCCGTCGTGGTGCCACTCGTCATGGCCCTGTTGCCCGGCGGAGGGGACGCGGGGTACACGTTCGGCGTGCTGTGGCAGCTCTTCGGCACCACCAACCAGCTCACCGCGGGCCTGGCGCTCGCCGTGATCGCGGTGTGGGTGACCAAGAAGCGGCGCAACCCCGTCGCGGTGCTCGTGCCGCTGGTGTTCCTGTTGGCGATGACCAGCTGGGCGCTGATCGAGAACCTCCGCAACTTCGTCGACGAGGGCCAGTGGGTGCTCGCGCCGCTCGACGCGATCATCTTCGTGCTGGCGGTCTGGCTGATCGTCGAGGCCGCGCTGGCGATGCGCCGGGCCTGGGCGGGAAGGGCCGAGGTCGGCGAGCCGGAGCGGGAGCCCGAGCGGTGACGTTGTGGCGCGGGCTGGTCTCCGCCTGGAAGCGGGTGGAGGCCGGCCACGACGCCGTCTTCGTCGCCCGGTGGCGGCAGGGCGTGCGGCGCGAGGCCCGCAGGCAGCAGGACACCCTGCGCGCACTCGTGCTGCTGGAGTCCCTCGGCGTCGACAACCCGGTGGCCTACGAGACGCTGGACCTCGTCCCGTATCTGGTCGCCGACGTGCACGAATGGCACCAGCGGATGGGCCGCGAGACCTTCGGCGACGCCGGAGTCTGCTGTTGAGTCCGGTGATCCGGTTCTTCGGCGGCAAGGGCGGGGTGGGCAAGACGACGCTGGCGGCCGCCTACGCCCTGCGGCAGGCGGAGCGGGGCACGCGGACGCTCGTCGTCTCCACCGACCCCGCGCACTCGCTCGGCGACGTCTTGCTGGCCTCGCTGGCCGACACCCCGCGCGAGGTGCTGCCCGGACTCTGGGCGGCGGAGATCAGCGGCGAGGAGCAGGCGAGCCGCCGGGTCGCGGAGGTCGCCGAGGACGCCAGGCACGCCGTGCCCCGTGAGGTGCTGCCCGCCGTCGAACGGCATCTCGCGAGAGCGGCGAGCAGCCCCGGCACGGTGGAGTCGGCCCTGCTGGACCGGCTCACCGACCTGACCGAGCAGGTGGGCACGCGGTGGGACCTGCTCGTCGTCGACAGCGCCCCGACCGGGCACATGGTGCGCCTGCTGAGCCTGCCCACCCTGCTGACCCCGTGGATCGAGGGCCTGGCACGCCAGCGTGAACGGGCCCGCAACGCCGACCGGCTGGTGGCGGGCATGAGCGGGGACGCCGCCGACGACCCGGACCCGCTGCTGCGGCGGCTCCACGTCCGCCGCGACCGCATGGAGCGCATGGCGCGACGGCTGCGCGCGGAGGCGCTCGTCCACCTGGTGGTGGTGCCCGAGCACCTGGCCCTCGCCGAGACCCTGCGGGCGGCCGACACCCTCGCCGACGCGGGCCTGCCGCTGGGTGCCGTACTGGTCAACCGGGTCGTGCCCGACGAGGAGACCGGAGTGCTGGCCGGCCGCAGGGACCAGCAGCAGGAGGTGCTCCTCCGGCTGAAGGAGCGGTTCGCCGACGCCGGGCTGGTGCGGGTCCCCCTGCTCGCCGGGACGCTCGCGGGCGCCGCCGAGCTCGCGGTCCTGGGCACGGTCTTCGACGGGGCCGGTGGGACACTGGCGGGGTGAGCACCGCCGTATCCCCTGACGCCTTCGTCCTGCCCTCCTCCGCGCTGCGCGGGCTGGGCACGCGGCCGTTCGGGGTGTACGTCCACGTGCCGTTCTGCGCGACGCGGTGCGGCTACTGCGACTTCAACACCTACACCGCCGGTGAGCTCGGCACGGCGGCCTCGCCCGGGTCGTGGCTGGAGGGCCTGCGCCGCGAGCTCGACCTCGCCGCGGGGATGCTCGGCACCCCACCCGCCGCGGACACCGTCTTCGTCGGCGGCGGCACGCCGTCGCTGCTCGGCGCCGACGGGCTCGCGGCCGTGCTCGAGGCCGTGCGGCGGTCGTTCGGGCTCGCCGACGACGCCGAGGTGACCACGGAGTCGAACCCGGAGTCCACGTCGCCGGAGTTCTTCGCCGGCCTCCGTGAGGCGGGCTACACGCGGGTGTCGCTGGGTATGCAGTCGGCGGCGCCGCACGTGCTGCGGATCCTCGACCGCGTCCACACACCGGGCCGTCCCGTCGCCGCCGCGCGGGAGGCGAGGGCGGCCGGGTTCGAGCACGTCAACCTCGACCTCATCTACGGCACGCCGGGGGAGCGGTCCGAGGACCTGCGGGAGTCGCTGGACGCCGTGCTCGCCGCGGGTGTGGATCACGTGTCCGCCTACGCCCTGATCGTCGAGGACGGCACCGCGCTCGCGCGGCGCGTGCGCAGGGGCGAGCTGCCCGCGCCCGACGACGATGTGCTCGCGGCGCGCTACGAGCAGCTCGACGCGGCGCTCTCCTCGGCAGGCCTGCACTGGTACGAGGTGTCGAACTGGGCGGCGTCCGAGCAGGCGCGGTGCAGGCACAACCTCGGCTACTGGCTCGGCGGCGACTGGTGGGGCGCGGGGCCCGGCGCGCACAGCCACGTCGGCGGCGTGCGGTGGTGGAACGTCAAACACCCCGCCCGCTACGCCTCCGTGCTCGCCGGCGGCGAGGTGCCCGTCGCGGGGCACGAGGTGCTCACCGACACCGACCGGCACCTTGAGCGCGTCATGCTGGAGCTGCGCCTGGCCGAGGGGCTGCCGCTGACCGCGCTCGGCCCCGGCGGCGTGCGCGAGGCACGCGCCGCCGCGGCCGAGGGGCTGCTCACCGGCGACGGGCTCGCCGAGGGCAGGGCGGTGCTGACCGACCGCGGCCGCCTGCTCGCCGACGCCGTCGTGCGCAGGCTGGTCAGCTGATCTCGCGGATCGTCAGCCCCGCCTTGCGCAGCCGCTCCAGCAGGGCGTCTCCCATCGCCACCGCGGTGGTGACCTGGCCGGACGTCGCGGGCAGGTCGTCGAACGCGAGGCACAGCGCGGACTCCGACAGCATCTTCGCCGTCTCGTCGTAGCCGGGGTCGCCGCCCGCGACCTCGGTGACGACCCGCTTGCCGCCACCTTCGCCGGTGAACCGGACGTTGAACCACGACTTCGCCCTCCGCTGCTCGCTCGGTCCCTCGCCGGGCTTGCGCAGGCGGCCCAGCGCGGTGCGCGCGGGCGGGATCTGGGCGAGCACGGCGAGCACACCGAGGCCGAGCCCGGCCGCGACGATCGTCGGCAGGCGCTTGACGGCCGCCGTGTGCCGGTAGGTGAACGCCGGGCCGTAGCGGGGCAGCGCCGCGGCCGAGCGGGCGACGATCTGCGGGTCGATGGTCGGCATCGGCACGAGCCAGCGGCCCGTCTCGCGGTCGCGGGTGGGCGCGCCGAGCGGGGTGTGGATCGCGCGGTCCTTCGGCCACGGCTCGGCCCTGCGCCGCTCCTTCGCCGTGCGCGCCATCTCCCTGGCCCGCGAGAAAGCCGTCAGCGCTGAGGAGTACGTGCCGCCGGAGAACTGGGCGCTGGCCCTGATCTGGCCGGTGACCGTGAGCGGCACGCCCTCGGGCAGCTTGCTCACGGTGTAGTAGACGCCGAGGTCGTAGGGGATCGAGTCGAACCCGCACGCGTGCACGATGCGGGCGCCCGTGCGCTGCGCCGTCGCGTGGTGGGCGAGGTAGGTCCGGTCGGCGAACTCGGGCTCCCCGGTGAGGTCGACGTAGTCGGTGCCGCTCTCCGCGCACGCGGCGACCAGTGGCTCGCCGTAGTTGAGGTACGGGCCGACGGTGGTGATCACCACGCGGGCCGAGGCGGCGACCGTGCGCAGCGACCCGGGGTCGGTCACGTCGGCGTGCAGCAGCGGCAGCTCGGCGCAGTCCGGGTTGAGCTCCGCGAGCCTGGCGCGGGTGCGTTCCAGCTTCGCGCTGTCGCGGCCGGCGAGCGCCCATCGGCACTCCGGCGGCGCGTGGCGCGCCAGGTACTCCGCGGTCAGGCCGCCGGTGAACCCGGTCGCGCCGAACAGGACGATGTCGTGCTCACGCTTGGCTGCCATGGGTTTCCTTCCTCTGCAGGTCCACCGGCTCGTCGGGCCCGAGCTCGACGCCCTCGGACCGCAGCACGGCCTCGATGGCGCCGCCGACGAGCGTGGTGAGGTAGTCGACGATCTCCTCCTCCGGCAGGCCGGGGTGGTCGAGCCACCAGTTCCCGGCCGCCTCGACGGCGCCGACGAGGCCGTGCGCCCACGGGGCCGCGCCCCGCGAGTCGACCCCGAAGGCCCGCAGGTACTCGTCGAGCATCGCGGCGATCGGTCCCGCGGCGGCCGTGCGCTCGGCTCGGGCCTGCTCGCCCGCCCTCGCCGCGCAGACGAAGCGGAAGACGTTCGGGTGCTCGGCGAGCACGCCGACGTAGGCGCGCACGCTCATCCGTACCCGCACACGCAGGGGCGCGGGCTCGGTCAAAGCCGGGGCGAGCCGGTCGCGGACCAGTGCGAACGTCCGCCGCGACACCGCCTCGTGCAGCTCGGCCTTGTCGGCGAAGTGCCGGTACAGCCGGGGTTTGGCCACCCCGGCCTCGCGTGCGATCTCGGCCATGCCGACCCCGGGGCCGTGTTTGTCGATGGCCCGGAACGCCGCGTCGACGAACTCCGCCCGCCTGGCGGCACGGTGCTCCCGCCAGCGCTCGGTGCGGCCGTCGCTGTGACCGCTGCCACTGCCCGTCATGGCGTAGAGCGTACCCGAAGTACGGGATACCGGTGGTACCCCCGAATCGATCCTGATTGGAATCCCGCAGGCCGGGGTACCTCCCGATCATGAGCCACAACCACGACCTGGTCCCTCACGCCGATGTCGACGAGCAGCGCCGCTCCGTCAGCGAGGGCGACGCGGGCACCCCCTCGGACGTTTCCGTGCCCCTCGAGGCCGACCCCGCCGACGCGGCCGAGCAGGCCGCCGCTGTGCCGTTCGACGAGGAAGACGGCCCTGCCCCGACCGGCGGCCCGGAATGAGGTGTGAGTTCCGGGCAACCGGGGTACACCGCGCGCGCGACGCGCGCATGGCACGTTCACGGAGGTGACCGCATGACCGATACGTCTCGCCTGCCCACTCCGGTCGCGGAGGTATGGGAATGGCAGCGGCATGGCAACTGCCGCAATCTCGACAGCTCCGTGTTCTTCCATCCTGACGGAGAGCGCGGGTTCGCGCGAGCCGACCGGGTGGCCCGCGCGAAGGAGATCTGCCGGACGTGTCCGGTGATCGTCCAGTGCCGCCACCACGCGCTGACTGTCCAGGAGCCGTTCGGCGTCTGGGGTGGCCTGGACGAGACCGAGCGGCGCGACGCGATCGCACGGCGGAAGAAGCTGGAGCCAGCGGCCCACTGACACCACCCGGCGCAGTCATGCGACGAAGGGGGAGTTGTGCGTTTCGGATACACCCTGCTCACCGAACAGGCCGGCCCGAGGCAGCTGGTCGCCGACGCGGCGGCGGGGGAGCAGGCTGGCTTCGACTTCGAGGTGATGAGCGACCACTACTCGCCGTGGCTCGACGAGCAGGGCCACGCGCCGTACGCGTGGAGCACGCTGGGGGCGGTGACACAGTCCACCGAGAGCGTGGAGCTGATGACGTTCGTGACGTGCCCGATCATGCGGTACCACCCGGCCGTCGTCGCTCAGAAGGCCGCGACGGTCCAGCTGCTGTCCGGGGGCCGGTTCCTGCTCGGGCTCGGGGCGGGCGAGAACCTCAACGAGCACGTGATCGGCGAGGGCTGGCCACCGGCCAACGTCCGGCACGAGATGCTCGGCGAGGCGTTGCAGATCGTCAACGGCCTCTTCGACGGCGGCTACACCAACTACGCCGGTGAGCACTTCCGCGTCGACTCGGCCAAGCTGTGGGACCTGCCGGAGCGCAGGGTGCCGGTGGGCGTCGCGGTGTCGGGAGCGCAGTCGGTGAACAAGTTCGCGCCGTTGTCCGACGCGCTGATCGCGGTGGAGCCGAACGGGCAGCTCTGCACGCAGTGGGACACCGAGCGCTCCGGTGCCGGGCTGGAGACGTCGCGCAAGATCGGCCAGCTGCCGGTGTGCTGGGACCAGGACAAGAAGGCCGCCGTGCGAAGGGCCCACGAGCAGTTCCGCTGGTTCGCCGGCGGCTGGAAGGTGAACGCGGAGCTGCCGGGCACCTCGGCCTTCGCGGGCGCCACGCAGTTCGTGAGCGAGGACGACGTCGAGGGGGCGCTGGCCTGCGGGGGCGACCCGGAGACCGTCGTCGAGGCCGCGCGCCCGTTCTGGGAGGCCGGTTTCACCGATCTCGCGCTCGTGCAGATCGGCGGCGACCACCAGGCCGAGTTCCTCGACGCCGCCAAGCGGACGCTGCTCCCCGCGCTGCGGGAAGCAGCGTCCTGAGCGCGCGAGGCCGTCAGGCCCGCACGCGCAGGCGGCTGAGCACGTCGTAGGGCGGGACCCAGCCGTGCTCCACCAGCGCCTGGTAGAGCGCGGTCAGGGCCTTGTCGTTCTCCTCGTCGCTGTAGGCCTCGGCGAGTGTGCGCATCAGGTCGAGCACGGCCTCGTCTCCCCTGGCCGACGGCCCGGGGCCGTCGCCGTCGAGCGGGATCGAGCCTCCCGCGGCCGCCTCGTGCAGCAGGGGCTCCAGCTGGGCCTGCTCGACACGCTGCGCCAGCTGGACGAGCGCCTGCGCGATGCGGTGAAGCTTGATGTTGTACTGCTGCGACAGCCGGACGAGGACCTGGAAGGCCTCCTGCGGCGTGCAGCGGTGCGAGACCACGAGCACGCCCATCGCCTGCTCGATGGTCGCGCGCGTGCGCAGCGCGCGACGTAAGCCGTCGAGTTCGTTCTCCAGGTGGGCGACCTGGGCGAGCAGATCCGCGTCGTCGGGAGAGCCGGAGCCGTGGTTGTCCGGGGTGTGACCCACGCGTCGGACCGCCGGGCTCAGAGCGCCGAGGCGCGCGGCGGGATCGGCTGGAACGGCAGTGGTGTCATGATGGCTCCCTCGGTCGGCAGTCGCGAAGACAAGCGCGGACGCGAGGACACTCACGGTTCGACCAACCGGGAAAGCCGCGGTCGGTGCGGAGCACGCAGCGCCTCGCTTCGCACGAACGCCAGGCGGCTCCCGGATCCGGCCGGATGCTCGCCTGGCGCGCTGCGGCTGCTTGCTCAACCGCTTGTTGCGTCAACTTTAAAGAGGGCGCTCACCTGGCCGCACGGCGGCCCTTCCGTGTGATCACCCGAGCGGGAGTTCAGAACCCGCCGTCCTGGTTGACGAGCGCGCGAAGCCTTGCCAGGGCGCGGTGTTGCGACGTGCGGACGTTCGCGGGGGAGAGGCCGAGGGCGTCGGCGGTCTCACCGGCGGAGAGGCCGACGACGATGCGGAGGATCACGATCTCGCGCTGGTTGTTCGAGAGGAAGCCGAGCAGGCCGTTGAGCCGGTGCCCCAGGTCGGTGTTGAGCGCGCGCCGCTCCGGCTCGTTGTCGCCGCCGTTCTGCTCCGGCACGTCCGGCGTCGGGTCGGAACGCTCGCGCGACACGAGCCGGAACGCGTCCGAGACCTTGTTGGACGCGATGGCGTGGACCAGGTAAAGGAACGAACCACCCCGGTCCTGGTAGCTCGGCAGCGCCTTGAGGACGGCGACGCACGTCTCCTGTGCGACGTCGTCGGCGGAAACGTACGACAGGTCCCGCCTGCCGAGCCGCGCGCGGCAGTACCGCGTGATGATCGGGGTGATCATCGTGATCAGCTTGTGCACCGCGAACTGGTCCCCCGCGGCGGCGGACCGCACCACGGGATCGAGTTCCGCCTTGGTGAGCTGCGGATCGCCCCGGTAGGGCTCGGTGTCCGCCCCGGTATGTTGGGGGACAGGACCTATGGCAACGCTTGGCATAGCCGGCTCCCAGACCATGAGCAATGCGGTTGCCGTCGGGGTCCATGACGGCTGCTGTCGGGGTTCGAGTCCCGAGCCGAAGGTGCGGGGAGCCAGCCAGCTCGGTGACCACTGAGCGTAATGCTAGATGCCTCCAGCCGGGTAATCCAGATATCAACAGAATTTGGCCCGTTTGCACGAACGCGATCGGCTGTTAGCGCAGGAACACGAGCAGGCTCGAGAGTGCGGTCGCGGCCGTCAGCGCGGCGACGGAGACGTACAGGCCCCGGCCCGCCGCCGGTGGCTCCGCCTCACGACGGAGGACCCGGTCGCGCCGCCAGCCCAGTACCGCGAGTGCGGCCGCCGTCAGGCCCGCGACGGCGGCAGGCGCCGTCAGCGGCCCCCAGCCGTGGCGGGCGGCCGCGTGCAGGAGCAGGACCGCGCACGCGCCCGCGGCGAGCGACGTGCGCTGCCACGCGAGTCCGGTGCGCTCCGGCTGGAGTCCGTCGGTCATCCGACGACCACCAGCACGGCGGCGAAGACCGTGAGCACCGAGATGCCGCCCGCGAGCACGAGCAGCAGCACGCTGCGCGGCAGCGGGGCCCCTCGGCGCATGGCCAGCTGGACCGCGCGCCAGCGCGGGTAGCTGGCGGCGGCGAGCACGGCGGCCAGCGCGATGCAGAGCAGCGCGAGCGCGGTCCTGGCGCCCGCCGTGGCCAGTCCGGGGACGAGCTGCTGCACCGCCACCCCGCCGGCCACTAGGCCGAGCGCGGTGCGGATCCACGCGAGGAAGGTCCGTTCGTTGGCCAACGTGAACCGGTAGTCGGGCTCGGTCTCGGCCGGCTGGTCGTCGCGTTCTGTCACCTGATCATCTTGACGCGTCGGGCGAACACCCACGAACGGAGCAACAGGAAGCGGCAGATGCCGCCCGCGAGGCTGGTCGCCACGAGCACGGTCGCCTCCAGCTCGGGCGACGGCGAGGCGTCCAGCGCGTGCAGCAGGACGAGAGCGGCCGAGCCGGCGCCCGCGTAGTAGCCGAACGTCAGCACGGTCTGCAGATGACGCCGGGCGGGCGGCGTCGTGCTGCCCGCGAACGTGACCAGCCGGTGGAACTCGGTGTTCAGGATTGTGGTCAGGCCGATGGCCACGAGGTTGGCCCCCTGCGCGCCGAGGGGTCCGCGCACGGCGAGGTACACCAGGACCTGCAGTACGGTGCTCACGGCGCCGGCCACGAGGTAGAGCAGGGCATGCCTGCCGAACTCGTGGCGGAGGCGCGCCAGCACGGCGAGCAGGTGCCCGCCGGCTGATGCGTTCACCGTGGTCATAGCGCGAAGGCTACTCGGGTTTCACAAAGTCGTGAAGTTAGAAAAGACCCTGAACGTGTGGTGTTCGGCTCACTCCGGAGCGCGCACGGCGTCGAGCGCTTCCTCGATGCCCGCGTACATCGGCGTCTGCGCGGCAAGCCCGGTCGCCTCGAGCGGTCGCAGCACGACGCGGCTGGTGGCGACGACCGCCCACCGCAGGCCTTCGCCGATCGAGTGCTCGGTGAGCTCGGCGAGCACGGACAGGCCCGCGGAGCCGAGGAAGCCGACGCCGTCGAGATCCAGGACGAGGCCGCCCAGCGGCAGAACCTCTTCCTGGATCCACTTGCGCAGCTCAGGGGCAGATAGCAGATCCACCTCGCCGGAGACGCGAGCCAGCACCACGCCGTCCTCTCGATGAGAGGCCTCGATGCGCATGCCGTGCGCGTCCCGTGAGGTGGTGCGGGTGGTCGCCGGCGACTGCGCTGTCAGGCCGTTCTGTTCGGTGCTTGGCACGGTTGCCCCTCCGGGGGTTCGGATCGGGATCACACGGACTCGACGGAGCCGCCACGGTCGCACGCGGCGTGTGAAGCGGTCCCGTCCGTATTCGGCTGTGTGCTCAACCGTGGTTCCAACCGTAGGAATCCTTCCAGCCTCTTCGCAACCTCGCCCGGTGAGTGATCCACAACGGCCCCGCGTGCGTTTGCCCGCTCTGGCCCTCGGGTACAGCCGTACCCGAGCTGTTGGGAGGGAAGGCCACATGGACGACGGCAAGGATTCCGCGACGCCTCCGCAGGACACCGGGATGCCGGACGCCGCCGAAACCGATCCGGCGGCCCTGAACAGCGCGGAGGACCTCGACGAGGACCGGCTCAAGGTCGACCCGCTCGAGGAGGGCGTCGAGCCCCCTGAGCAGTGGAGCGAGGTGAACCGGTCCGGGACGACGCCCTTCGAGCAGCAGCAGGGCGAGAGCCTCGACGCGCGGCTGAGCGAGGAGCGCCCCGACTTCGGGGAGGAGGAGCCGCCCGTGCCGGAGCGCCCGGTCGCCGCGACCCCGGCCACCGAGCTGGACGACTCCATCGACCACGTCGCCGAGGACGTGGAGCCGGTAGCGCCCGAGGACGAGCCCGGTGAGCCGAGCACGCCCGCGATTCGCCGAGGGCAGAACGCGGACCAGGCGGGTGGCTCGGTGGCCGATGCCATCAGGGCCCCCGGAAGCGAGCAGCGGTGAGCGCGGGCGGGCTGGGTGTTCACGGCCTCACGGGCCGGCTGCTGACCGTGGCCAGGCTCGGCGACCTCGACGCGCTCACCGCGCTGCTCACACAACTGCTGGGCCGGGGCGCCCCGCACCGGCATCTCTACGACCTCGTGCTGCGCGAGCTGGTCGCGATCGTCGTGCGCGAGCTGCGCGAGCGGGCGGAACCCGATGGTGACGGCGAGGGTGTCTTCGTGGTCGACGTGTTCGACGACGAGGACGCGACGGTGCCGATCGACGAGGTGCAGCCCGCGCTGAGGGCCGTGCTGCGTGCCGTGCTCGCCTCGCTCAACGAGGACCACGCCGACGCCGGGTTCCAGCTCGGTCTCGTCGCCGACGACCCCGACCCGCTCGCCCGCCTCGACGCGGCGCTGCACGTGCTGCTCTGGGCGAACGTGCTGAGCGGAGGTTCCGACTGACGGTGGTCAAGTACGAGGGAGCGGAACACTACGTGCCGGAGGGCCGCGGGCTGGCCGAGCTGCGCGAGGCCGCCGAGCGCTGCCGGGGGTGCGATCTCTACGCAGACGCCACGCAGACCGTGTTCGGGGCGGGCCCGCAGGACGCGCGCGTGGTCATGGTGGGCGAGGTGCCCGGCGACAGGGAGGACGCCACGGGCAAGCCGTTCGTCGGTCCCGCGGGCGGCCTGCTCGACAAGGCCATGAAAGAGGCGGGAATCGACCGCGACGGCGTGTACGTGACGAATGCGGTGAAACATTTCCGTTTCACCCCCGCGGAACGAGGGAAACGCCGTATACACAAGAAGCCTTCGCGCGGGCAGATCGTCGCGTGCCGACCGTGGCTCGTCGCCGAGCTGGAGGCCGTCACGCCCGGCGTCGTCGTGTGTCTCGGTGCGACGGCCGCACAATCGTTGCTGGGCACGGATTTCCGCGTGAGCAAACAGCGTGGCGAGTTGCTCGACCTGCCCGGCCGTGAAGCACGAGTGCTCGCCACGGCACACCCTTCGGCGATCCTGCGCGCGCCGGCCGACGACCGCGAGCAGGCGTACCAGGATCTCGTGAAAGACCTTCGAATCGTGGCAAAAGCGACGTAACCGACGTGACGCACCGGGGTGGCCGGGCGGCGCGCACGGCCGGGTCCCCCTACGGTGGGGGGTGGCAGCACGACAGCAAACCGAAGGGACACGTCGAACATGCTTGCGATGACTGACGCTGCCGTCGAGGCGATCAGCGCTCTGACCTCCCAGGATGGACAGCAGGCAGCCGGTCTGCGGTTCGCGGTACGGGAGGAGAGTGACGCGGGAGCGCAGCTCGCGCTGTCGATCGCCCCGGCGCCGGAGGACGGTGACGAGGTGCTCGGCACCGACAGCGGTGCCCGGGTTTTCCTTGAACCACAAGCGGCTTCCTTCCTCGACGACAAGGTGCTGGACGTCCAGCAGGACGAGCAGGGCCAGCTGAACTTCGCGGTGATGCAGCAGCCCGAAGCCTGACCAGGCACGGCGCCGGTCACCGGCGGACCACTCCCCGTGGCCGCCGGTGCCCTCGCCTGCCGGTGAAACTCTCCGCATGCTCCCAAGTGGACAGTCGGCGTAGAATCAGTTCTCGTGGGAGGACACCGGGGTAGGCCCACGCTGGCCGTGGGCGTACTCGCCGTACTGCTGACCGCGAGCTGTGGCGCCGCGGCCGAGCGGGCCGCCCAGGCTGTCGCCGACGATTTCCTCCACGCGCTGGGCAATCCCGATCCCACTGCCGCCTGCGCACTGCTGGCCGAGCAGGTCCGCTCCGACCTGGAGTCGGCGAGCGGCCGCTCCTGCGCAGCGGCGCTGCCCGAGCTGCACCTGTCCGCCACGCCGGTGGTCTCGGTGCGCGTGTGGGGCACCGAGGCGCAGGTTCGCACCAAGGCCGACACCGTGTTCCTGCACGAGTTCGCGTCGGGCTGGCGCATCACCGGAGCCGGCTGCCATGACCAGGGTGAACGCCCCTACGACTGCGAGGTGGGCGGCCCATGAGCGCGCGGCTGATGTTCTCCCTGTACCTGGCAGTGGTGCTCGGTGGCTGCGCCTACTTCGTCGTGGTCGGGCTGCTGCGCTGGTGACGGGGAGCTGATTCGCATGCGGCGGTTCCTGCGGGACAACGGGCTCTCGGTGGTGTTCGGGCTGCTGTTCCTCGGTTCCGTCGTGGGACAGGCGTTCGCCGGGCACGCCGACTACGTCAACCGGCAGCTCGCGCGCGGCGGCGACCCGGTGAGCTTCTGGGCCTACGTCACGTCGTCGGACTTCGCCGTCGACATCGCCGAGAACTGGCAGTCGGAGTACCTGCAGTTCTTCCTGTACGTGATGGCCACGGTGTGGCTCGTCCAGCGCGGCTCGCCCGAGTCGAAGCAACTGCGCCGTATCGGCCGGGAGTCCGACGCGGACCAGCTGGTGGGCAGGCACGTCACCGAGAGCTCCCCACGCTGGGCGCGGACCGGCGGCTGGCGCACGATGCTGTTCTCGCGCTCGCTGGGACTGGTGATGGGCTTGTTGTTCCTCTCGTCCTGGCTCGCGCAGTCGATCGCGGGGATGAGCGCGTTCAACGCCGAGCAGCTCGCCGACTTCACCGATCCGCTCACCTGGCCGCAGTACGTGGCCTCCGCCGACTTCTGGAACCGCACCCTGCAGAACTGGCAGTCGGAGTTCCTCGCGATCGGTTCCATGGCGATCCTCAGCGTGTACCTGCGCGAGCGCGGCTCGCCCGAGTCGAAACCCGTGGGCGCCTCGCACACGGTGACGGATGAGTCGGGCTGAGCCTCCCGGGGTATCCGCCGCATGGGGAGCACCGACGCGGAAGGAGACTCCAGATGAAAGCCGTGACCTGGCAGGGCAAGCGGAACGTGCGGGTCGAGGAGGTGCCCGATCCGCAGGTCCGTGAGCCGACGGACGCGGTGATCAGGGTGACCTCCACCGGCATCTGCGGCTCGGACCTGCACTTGTACGAGGTGCTCGGCTCGTTCATGAGCCAGGGCGACATCCTCGGGCACGAGCCGATGGGCATCGTCGAAGAGGTCGGCAGCGCCGTGCCGAACCTGAGCAAGGGTGACCGCGTGGTGATCCCGTTCAACATCGCGTGCGGGCACTGCTGGTACTGCGACCAGAAGCTCTACTCGCAGTGCGAGACCACGCAGGTGCGCGAGCACGGCAAGGGCGCCGCGCTGTTCGGCTACACCAAGCTGTACGGGCAGGTGCCCGGCGGGCAGGCCGAGCTGCTGCGCGTGCCGCAGGCGCAGTTCGGCCCGATCAAGGTGCCGGAGGGGCCGCCGGACGAGCGGTTCCTCTATCTGTCCGATGTGGTCCCCACGGCATGGCAGGCCGTGGAGTACGCGGGCATCCCGCAGGGCGGCAGCGTGACGGTACTCGGGCTCGGGCCCATCGGGCAGATGTGCGCTCGGATCGCCAAGTTCCGTGGCGCCGCAACGGTTATCGGCGTGGACCTCGTCGACGAGCGGCTGGAGATGGCCCGACGGCACGGGGTCGACACGATCGACCTGCGCCAGCACAAGCGGCTCGCCGACTACATCCGCGGCCGCACCGACGGCAGGGGCACCGACTCGGTGATCGACGCCGTGGGCATGGAGGCGCACGGCGCGCCGTTCGGCGCGCTCGCCCAGCAGTTCGCGAGCCTGCTGCCGAACCCCGTCGCGGCGAAGGTCACCGAGAAGGCCGGTGTGGACCGGCTGAGCGCGCTGCACCTCGCGATCGACATCGTGCGCAGGGGCGGCACGATCTCACTGTCCGGTGTGTACGGCGGCATGGTCGACCCGATGCCGATGCTGACGTTGTTCGACAAGCAGATCCAGCTGCGCATGGGGCAGGCCAACGTGCACGCGTGGATCGACGACGTCATGCCGCTCGTGACCGGCGAGAGCGACCCGCTCGGCGTCGAGGACCTCGCCACGCACCAGCTGCCGCTGGACGACGCGCCGCACGCCTACGAGATCTTCCAGAAGAAGCAGGACCGCGCGATCAAGGTAGTCCTCAAGCCCTGATGGCCGACCGCAGTGAAGGCCACCTTCACTGCGTTGAACGCAGGCATGGTGGCCTTCACTGCGTTGCACGCAGGCATGGTGGCCTTCACTGCGGGTGGGTCAGGCTTTGGTCGCGAGCCACTCTGTCACCAGCTCCGCGCTCTGCGCGCGCAGGAGGGGGAACGCCTCGCGCCGGGCGTGCTCCAGCGACTCCGCGTGGTCGATGAGTGCCCGGCTGCCCGCGATGCCCGCCGCGGCCAGCTCCTCGGGTTCCAGCGCGACGCGCCCGGCGACCGCGAGCACGGCGACGTCGTGCTCGCGCGCCATCCCGGCGATTCCGGCCGGGGCCTTGCCCGCGAGGCTCTGCCGGTCGAGTGAGCCCTCGCCGGTGATCGCCAGGTCGGCGCCCGGAAGTGCGTCGGCGACGCCCGTGAGCTGCGCGACCATGGCGAAGCCCGACTCGGCCCGCGCGTCCAGCGCCGCCATGGCGCCGCCCGAGACGCCGCCGCCCGCGCCCGCGCTGGGGACGTCGCCGAGTGCGATCGTTCCCGCCCGCTCGAGTGCGTCCGCCCACGCGCGCAGGGACGTCTCCAGCACCTCGACCTCCCGCGGGCCCGCGCCCTTCTGCGGGCCGAAGACCGCCGCGGCGCCCTCGGGGCCGAGCAGCGGGTTGGTGACGTCGGTGGCCACGCGCACGTCCACGTCGCCGAGCTGCTCTCGCACGGCGGTGAGGTCCACGGTGGCGATCGCGCCGAGCGGCCCGCCACCGAACTCGAACGGCCGCTCCCGGCCGTCGAGCAGCACGGCGCCGAGCGCGCGCAGCATGCCGGAGCCGCCGTCGGTGCTGGCCGTGCCGCCGACGGTGAGCACCACGCGGCGGGCGCCGCCCGCGATCGCGTGCCCGAGGAGCTCGCCGACCCCGTAGGTGTGGGCGGCCAGCGCGACCTCAGGGGAGGGCTCGACGTACTCGATGCCGCACGCGCGCGCCGACTCCAGGTAGGCGGTGCCGTCGAGCACCACGTACCAGGCGTCGACCTGCTGCGACAGCGGACCCGTCACGCGCAGGTCCACCCGCTTGCCCCCGGCGGCGAGCAGGACGTCGAGAGTGCCCTCACCCCCGTCGGCGACCGGGCACTGCGTGATCTCGGCGTCGGGCAGTACGTCGTGCACACCCCGCGCGATGGCCTCCGCCGCCTCGACGGCCGTGAGGCTGCCCTTGAACTTGTCCGGTGCGATCACCACGCGCATCCCGTTCATCCCTTCACCGGGGTCAGCGGCTCGCCACCGGAGAGCACGGCGGCCGTGTTGCGGGCCGCGAGCACGGCCATGGCGGTACGGGTCTCGACGGTCGCCGAGCCCAGGTGCGGCGCGAGCGCGACATTGTCAAGCTCCAGCAGACCGGGGTGCACCTCGGGCTCGTTCTCGAAGACGTCGAGTCCGGCGCCGGCGATCTGGCCGTTCGCGAGGGCCTCGGCCAGCGCGGCCTCGTCGACGACGGGCCCCCTCGTGGTGTTGACGAGGTATGCCGAACGCTTCATCACCGCGAGCGCGCGGGCGTCGATGAGATGACGGGTCTCGGGCGTGAGCGGGCAGTGCAGCGACACGACGTCGGCCGTGCGCAGCAGCTCCTCCCGGTCCAGGTACGTCGCCCGCAGCTCGCGTTCGACGTCTTCGGGAGCCCGGCGCCGGCCGGAGTAGGCGATCTCCATGCCGAACGCGAGCGCCCGCCGGGCCATGGCCTGGCCGATCTGCCCGAGGCCGACGATGCCGAGTGTCTTGCCCTGCAGGCCGGAGCCCAGCATGAAGCCGAGGTGGAACGACCACGGCGTACGCGAGCGCAGCAGCCGCTCGCCCTCGCCGAGCCTGCGGGTGACCGCGAGCAACAGGCCGAACGCGAGGTCGGCGGTGGCGTCGGTGAGCACGCCGGGGGTGTTGGTGAAGACGACGCCGCGGTCGGCGAGCGCGGGCACGTCGGCGTTGTCGTAGCCGACGGCGACCGTGGAAATGACCTTCAGCCGCGGGCCCGCGGCGTCGGCGAGCGCGCCGTCGACGCGGTCCTGGAGGGTTGCGACGATCGCGTCGGCGTCGCCCACCACGCGGTGCAGCTCCTCGGCGGGCAGTGCCCGGTCCGGTTCCGGGGCCCACACCTCCCCGGCTTCCCGCAGGATTTCCATCGCCGCTTCCGGGATCTTCCTGGTCACCACGATTCGTGGCCGCGTCATCCACCACTCCTGTCCATCACTGCAGTGAAGGCCACCCTACTTGCGTCGGATCAATACAGCGGCGCGCAGCGCCTCCCTTCGGGCGGTGGCGGGAGACGGGTGGGCGCAGTGAGGGTGGTCTTCACTGCCGTTGACGAGAGCGGGCGGAGACGGATATGTTCTTATGAAGAACTTGTGTGCGTAATGCGAACAACGAGGTGTGGCAACGTGGCAGAGATCGTTTCGCTTGCCGAGGGGGTCGGCAGGCTCGTACATGACGGCGACGTGGTCGCCCTGGAAGGGTTCACGCACCTGATCCCGCACGCGGCCGGGCAGGAGATCATCCGGCAGCGCCGCAGGGACCTCACGCTCGTGCGGATGACGCCCGACATCGTCTACGACCAGCTGATCGGCGCCGGGTGCGCGCGCAAGCTGATCTTCTCGTGGGGCGGCAACCCCGGCGTCGGCTCGCTGCACCGCTTCCGCGACGCCGTGCAGAACGGCTGGCCGGTGCCGCTGGAGATCGAGGAGCACAGCCACGCCGGCATGGCCAACCGCTACGTCGCGGGCGCCTCCGGGCTGCCGTTCGCGGTGCTGCGGGGCTACTCCGGCACCGACCTGCCCAAGCACACCGACACGATCAAGCAGATCACCTGCCCGTTCACCGGGGAGCAACTCGCCGCCGTGCCGGCGCTCAACCCGGACGTCTCGATCATTCACGCGCAACGGGCCGACCGCGCGGGCAACGTCCAGATCTGGGGCCTGGTCGGCGTGCAGAAGGAGGCCGTGCTCGCCGCCAAGCGCAGTCTGGTGACCGTGGAGGAGGTCGTGGACGAACTGGAGCCCGTGGCGGGCCAGACGATCCTGCCGAGCTGGGCCGTGACCTGCGTGGCCGAGGTGCCGCACGGCGCCCACCCCTCTTACGCGCAGGGCTACTACGACCGCGACAACGCCTACTACGAGCATTGGGATTCCATTGGGCGAAAGAGGGACTCGTTCGAGGACTGGCTTCGCGCCAAGGTGTTCGACATGGAGGTGACGGAGAAGTGACCGCGACGACCGAAGCGCAGCAGGCGTACACCTCCGACGAGATGATGTCCATCGCCGCGGCCAGGGTCCTCGGCAACGGGCAGCGCTGCTTCGTCGGCATCGGGCTGCCGTCCACCGCCGCGAACCTCGCGCGCCGCACGCACGCCCCCGACCTGGTGCTGATCTACGAGTCGGGCACGCTCGGGTCCAAACCGGACCGGCTGCCCGCGTCGATCGGCGACGGCATCCTCGCCGAGACCGCCGACGCCGTGATCAGCGTGCCCGAGGTGTTCAACTACTGGCTCCAGCCAGGCCGCATCGACGTCGGCTTCCTCGGCGCCGCCCAGCTCGACAAGTTCGGCAACATCAACACCACGGTGATCGGTGACGACTACGCCAACCCCAAGGTGCGCCTGCCCGGTGCGGGCGGTGCGCCGGAGATCGCCGCGTCGTGCCGCGAGGTGTTCGTGGTCGTGCGGCAGAGCAAGCGCAGCTTCGTCGACAAGGTCGACTTCGTGACCTCGGTGGGGCACGGCTCCGGCAAGGGCGACCGCGAGCGGCTGGGCCTGCGCGGAGCGGGCCCGACGCTCGTGATCACCGACCTCGGCATCCTGCGCCCCGACCCCGAGACCTCCGAGCTGGTGCTTAGCCAGCTGCACGAGGGCGTCGAGGTGGAGCAGGTGCGCGAGGCGACCGGCTGGGACCTCAAGGTCTCGCCGCAGCTGTCCCGCACCGAGGCGCCGACCGAGGCCGAGCTGGCCACGCTGCGCGCGCTGAAGGAGGCGGGCAAGTGAACGACGTCTTCGTGCTCGACGCCGTCCGCACGCCCTTCGGCCGCTACGGCGGCGCGCTGTCCGGGGTGCGGCCCGACGACCTCGCCGCGCACGTGCTGAGCGCGCTCGCGCAGCGCGTCGACCTCGACCCCTCGGCCGTCGACGAGGTACTCCTCGGCGACGCCAACGGAGCGGGCGAGGACAACCGCAACGTCGCGCGCATGGCCGCGCTGCTCGCCGGATGGCCGACGAGCGTGCCCGGGAGCACCGTGAACCGCCTCTGTGGCTCCGGTCTCGACGCCGCCATGCAGGCGAGCCGCACCATCGCGGTCGGCGACGCCTCGGTGGTGATCGCCGGTGGCGTGGAGTCGATGAGCCGGGCGCCGTGGGTGCTGCCCAAGCCGGGCAGGGCCTTCCCGAACGGCCACGAGACGATGTACTCCACCACGCTCGGCTGGCGCATGGTGAACCCGGCGATGCCGGAGCAGTGGACGGTCTCGCTCGGCGAGAGCACCGAGATCCTCGCCGAGCGCTACGGCATCGGCCGCGAGGCGCAGGACGAGTTCGCGCTGCGCAGCCACCGCAACGCCGCGAAGGCGTGGGACGCCGGGTTCTACGACGGTCACGTGGTGCCCGTGCCCGGCACGGAGCTCACCCGCGACGAGGGCGTCCGCCCGGACTCGAGCATGGAGAAGCTCGCCAAGCTCAAGCCCGCCTTCCGTCCACAGGGGACGGTGACGGCCGGGAACTCCTCGCCGCTCAACGACGGTGCGTCGGCGGTGCTGCTGGCCGACCAGGCCGGCGCCGACCGGCTCGGCGCTACGCCGCTCGCCCGCGTCGCGGGCCGCGGCGCGGCCGGGGTCGACCCGCACGTGTTCGGCATCGGCCCGGTCCGCGCGGCCGAGATCGCACTGGAGCGGGCCGGGATCGGCTGGGAGGACCTGGCGGCGGTGGAGCTGAACGAGGCGTTCGCCGCGCAGTCGCTCGCGTGCCTGGCCGACTGGCCCAAGCTGGATCCCGAGATCGTGAACGTCAACGGCGGCGCCATCGCCATCGGGCACCCGCTGGGCGCCTCCGGCGGTCGCATCCTCGGCGCGCTCGCGCACGAGCTCCGCCGCCGGGGCGGCGGCTGGGGACTCGCCGCCATCTGCATCGGCGTCGGCCAAGGGCTGGCCGTCGTCATCGAGGCGTGAACCAAGGAGGTTTCATGACCGCGTTGTCGGAGTCCGGGCTCGTGCTGCCGAGGTACCGGCGGGATCCGGAGGGGACGCACCCGCCGCTCGACTCGCCGGACTACAAGTCGACCGGGTTGCGGCACCCCAAGCAGCCGCTCGTGCTGCTGCCGCACAAGCTCACCGAGATCACCGGGCCGCTGCTCGGCCCCGGCAGGCTGGGCGAACTCGACAACGACCTCACGAAGCAGCACCCCGAGGAGCCACAGGGCCAGCGGATCATCGTGCACGGCCGCCTGCTCGACGGGGACGGGCGGCCCGTGCCCAACTCGCTCGTCGAGATCTGGCAGGCCAACGCGGGCGGCCGGTACAAGCACGTCTGGGACAACTGGCCGTGCCCGGTGGACCCCAATTTCGACGGCGTCGGCCGCACCATCACCGACAACGAGGGCCGCTACGAGTTCACCACCATCAAGCCCGGCGCCTACCCGTGGAAGAACCACGACAACGCCTGGCGGCCAGCGCACATCCACTTCTCGGTGTTCGGCACGGCGTTCACGCAGCGGCTGGTCACGCAGATGTACTTCCCGGACGATCCGCTGTTCTACCAGGACCCGATCTTCAACTCGGTGCCCGACGAGAAGGCGCGCAACCGCATGATCTCCCGCTTCGACCTGAGCCGGACCGTGCCGGAGTGGGCGCTGGCGTTCGAGTTCGACATCGTGCTGCGGGGCAGGGAAGCCACGCCCTTCGAGGACGAGGAGGACGAGTGAGCGACGATTCTGGCCCTTCCGCTCGCGGAGTCCGACCGGGTGCGGGTGTCCCGCAGAGCACAGAGGAGGAGCACTGATGAGCACGCCTTCGCAGACGGTCGGACCGTACCTCTCGCTCGGCCTGCCCTGGGCGGACGGGCCCACGGTGGTGGAGGAGGGCACGCCTGGCGCGGTGTGGATCCGCGGTGTGGTCTACGACGGCGCGGGCACGCCGGTTCCCGACGGACTGATCGAGACATGGCAGGGCGACGCGCACGGCCGGTTCGACCACCCCGACGACCCGCGCGGCGCGCAGCCGGGCTTCCGCGGCTTCGGCCGCTGCCCGACCAACGACGACGGCGAGTACGGGATCCTCACCGTGGTGCCGGGCGCGCTGCCCGGCGAGGCGCCGCACATCAACGTGTCGGTGTTCGCGCGCGGGCTGCTGCACCGCGTCGTCACCCGCGTCTACTTCCCGGAGAACACCGAGGCCAACGCGGCCGACCCCGTGCTCGCGTCCGTGCCGGAGGAGCGCAGGGGCACGCTCGTCGCCCGCAGGAGCGAGGACGGCTACACGTTCGACGTGCGTTTGCAGGGCGAGGGCGAGACAGTGTTCTTTGATGTCTGAGCTGTTCGACCCCGTCCTCGCCGCCGGCCCCGTGCGTGACGAGACCGGCGACGCCGCGTGGCTGAAGGGGATGCTGGACTTCGAGGCCGCACTGGCCTCCGCGCAGGCCGACGTCGGGCTCATCGGCCGCGAGCATGCCGACGCGATCGGTGCGGCCTGCCGTCCCGCGGACTACGACGTCGCGGAGCTGGGCAGGGCCGCCACCGGGATCGGCAACCCCGCCGGGCCGCTGGTCCGGGCGCTCACCGACCGCGTCGGCGGCGAGGCGGCCCGGCACGTGCACCGAGGGGCGACCAGCCAGGACGTGGTGGACACCGCGGCCATGCTGGTCGCCACGCGCGCGCTCGCGCCGCTGCTCGCGGACCTCGGCGCGTGCGCCGACGCCGCGGCCCGGCTGGCGGAGGAGCACGCGACGACCATCCAAGTGGGACGGACGTTGCTGCAGCACGCGACGCCGGTGACGTTCGGGCTCACCGCGGCGGGCTGGCTCACCGCCCTCGGCAACGCGGGCGAGCGGCTGGCCGCGCTGCGGCTGCCCGCCCAGCTCGGCGGCGCGACGGGCACGCTCGCCTCGCTCGGTGAGCACGGGCCGGCCGTGCTCACCGCGCTGAGCGCGCGGCTCGGCCTCGCCGAACCGGTGCTGCCGTGGCACACCGACCGCACGCCCGTCGCGGAGCTGGCCGGTGCGCTGGGGGAGACGGCCGGTGCGGTGGCTGGGATCGCGAGGGCCATCGTGCTGCTCGCGCAGACCGATGTCGGGGAGGTGCACGAGCAGGGCCCGCCCGGCAGCGGCGGCTCGTCGACCATGCCCCACAAGCGCAACCCCGTGGCGGCGGTGTCGGCGCTCGCCTCGGCCAAGCAGGCCCCGGGGCTGGTCGCCGACCTGCTCGCGGCGATGGAGCAGGAACACCAGCGCGCCGCCGGGGCGTGGCATGCCGAGTGGCGACCGCTCACGGAACTGTTGCGCACCACCGGTTCCGCGGTCCACTGGCTGCGCACGAGCCTCGGCAGGCTGCATGTCGACGCCGGGGCGATGCGGGCGAACCTGGACCGCAGCGGAGGAGTGTTGCTCGCCGAGCGTGTCACCACGGAGCTGGCCGCCGGGACAGGCCGCCTCGCCGCGCACGACGCCGTCACCGCGTGCTGCCGGCGCGCGCTCGCGGGCGAGGGCGAGCTGGCCGGCCTGCTCGCGGAGGATCCGCTGGTGGGCGGGCGGCTCTCCCGGGAACGCATCGCGGAGCTGCTCGATCCGTCGGGTTACCTTGGCAGCGCCGGAGTGTTCGTGGAGCGCGCGCTGGCCGCGCATCGGGAGCGGAAGGAGACGTCGTGAAGGTCAACCATGTGGTCGAGGGCCCGCCCGACGGCGACGTCGTGGTTCTGTCCGGTTCGATCGGCAGCAACCTCAGCATGTGGGACCCGCAGATCGGCCCGTTGACGGCGGCCGGGTACCGCGTGGTGCGCTACGACCAGCGTGGGCACGGCCGCACGCCCGTTCCGGATCACCCCGCCACGCTCGACGAGCTGGGCGGTGACGTCGTGGAGCTGCTCGACACCCTCGGCGTGGAGCGCGCGCATTTCGTGGGGCTCTCGCTCGGGGGCATGACGGGCATGTGGCTCGGCGTGCACGCGCCGGAGCGGATCGGCGGGCTCGTGCTGTGCTGCACGTCGGCCAAGCTCGGCACCCCGGAGATGTGGGAGCAGCGGGCGAAGGACGCGCGCACGCAGGGCATGGAGGCGATCGCCGACGGCAGCATCGGCCGCTGGTTCACCGCCGACTGGCTCGTCGCGCACCCCGATCTCGGCCGCGAGTACCACCACATGACCGCGGCGACCCCGGCCGCGGGCTACGCGGCGTGCTGCCACGCGATCGCTTCGATGGACCTGGTGGCCGACCTGCCGAGGATCGCGGCGCCCACGCTCGTGATCGCGGGCGCGGACGACCCGGCGACGCCGCCGCAGGAGCACGGCGCGGTGATCGCCAAGGGCATCCCCGGCGCGCGGCTGGAGGTCGTGGAGCAGGCCGCGCACCTCGGCAACGTCGAGCAGCCGGAGCGTTTCTCCGAGCTGATCACCGGGCATCTGAAGGAGGTGCGATGAGCGGCGAGGCCTACTCCGAGGGCATGAAGGTGCGCCGCGAGGTGCTCGGCGACGAGCACGTCGACCGCGCCGTGGCGAACACGACCGAGTTCACCAAGCCCTTCCAGGACTACATCACACGCGCGGCGTGGGGCTCGGTCTGGACGCGCGACGGTCTGGACCGCAAGACCCGCAGCTGCATCACCCTCGCCGTGCTCACCGCGCTGCACTGCCACGGCGAGATCGCCATGCACGTGCGGGCCGCGATCGGCAACGGGCTGACCCCGGAGGAGATCTCCGAGGTGCTGCTCCACACGGGTGTCTACGCGGGTGTGCCCGCGGCCAACGAGGCCTACCAGATCGCGTCGCGCACGCTGGCCGAGATGGGTGAGCCTTAAAGTCACGTCATGGAAGAGGAAGCCACTCGCGGCGCGCACCACGTGCAGTCGCTGGAGCGCGGGCTCGCGGTCATCAAGGCGTTCGACGCGGGCTCGCCGACACTGACGCTCAGCGACGTCGCCAAGGTCACCGGGCTCACGCGCGCGGCGGCGCGGCGATTCCTGCTGACGCTCGTGGATCTCGGCTACGTGCGCACCGACGGCAAGTACTTCTCGCTGACGGCCCGCGTGCTCGAGCTCGGCTATGCCTTCCTGTCGAGCCTGTCGCTGCCGGAGGTGGCGCGGCCTCACCTGGAACGGCTCTCCGCGGAGGTCCACGAGTCGAGCTCCGTGTCCGTGCTGGAGGGAACCGACATCGTCTACGTGACCCGCGTCGCGGTCTCGCGGATCATGGCGGTGACGATCAACGTCGGCACCCGGTTCCCCGCGCACGCGACGTCGATGGGGCACGTGCTGCTCGCCGGGCTGCCGAAGTCCGAACTGGACGAGTACCTGGAACGGGCGTCGTTCGAGCGGCTCACGTCGCACACGATCGTCTCGGCCGACGCGCTGCGGGCGGAGCTGGACACCGTGCGCGCCAACGGTTACGCGGTCGTGGACCAGGAGCTGGAGGAGGGGTTGCGCTCCGTCGCGGCGCCCATTCACGGCGCGGACGGCTCGGTGGTGGCGGCGGTCAACCTCTCCACCCACGCGAGCCGCAACACGCCCGAGTCGGTGCGCGGCGAGCTGCTGCCCGCGCTGCTCGCCGCGGCGAAGCGGATCGAGGCCGACCTGGCGATGACTTCGTCGGCGCGCGTGTCGTGAGCGTCGCGGGCGTGCTCCTCGCGGCCGGGGCCGGCAGGCGGTTCGGCAAGCCGAAGGCGCTGGCCGAACTCGAAGGCGAGGCGCTGGTGACGCGTGCCGTGCGCGTGCTCGCCGAAGGCGGCTGCGACCCCGTGCTGGTGGTGCTCGGCGCCCGGGCCGACGAGGCGCGCGCCCACGTGCCGCGGCACGTGCGCACGGTCGTCGCGACCGACTGGGCGGAGGGCATGGGTGCGTCGCTCCGTGCCGGGCTGACCGCGCTGGCCGGTCTCGACCCCACACCGGACGCGGCGCTCGTGCACCTGGTGGACCTGCCGTGGGCGGGCGCCGACGTGATCGCGAGGCTGGCCGCGCTCGGGACACCGGGGGCCGTCGCGCGAGCGGCGTACGACGGCGTGCCCGGCCACCCCGTGCTCTTCGGCAGGCGCTGGTGGGCGGACGTCGCGGCGCAGGCGAGCGGCGACCGGGGTGCCCGCGGCTGGCTTGCGGACCGCGCGGACGTGCGCCTGGTGGAGTGCGCCGATCTCGGCAGCGGAACCGACGTGGACACCCCTGGCCACGGAGTCGGTTAGCCCGGTCGCCCCTACTGCAGTGAAGGCCACCTTCACTGCGTTCAACGCAGGCAGGGTGGCCTTCACTGCGGACGCGACCCGGCCCGGGCGGCCGGTGAGTTCCGTGCATCCGGTGAGATCCATCTAGGCTCTGCAGATGTGACAGACGACAGCACGGCAGCGGTCGGCTCACCGGACGAACTGGCGAAGCTGCTCGAAGGCATCGGTTACCTCGCCGACGAGGGCGTGGCGACCGCCGCGTTCCTGGCACTGCGGATGCGCAGGCCGTTGTTCTGCGAGGGCGAGCCGGGCACCGGCAAGACGTCTCTGGCCGTCGCCCTCGCCGAGAGCCTCGGCCTGCCGCTCATCCGCCTGCAGTGCCACGAGGGCATCGACGCCGCGCAAGCGCTCTACGAATGGGACTTCCCCCGCCAGCTGCTGCACCTGCGCGCGCTGGAGGCGGCCGAGGGCGGGCGGCTCGACGTGGACGTGGCGGAGCAGTCGCTGTACACCGAGCGGTTCCTGCTGGCCAGGCCGTTGCTGCGCGCGCTGCAGTCCGCGCCGTGCGTGCTGCTCGTCGACGAGATCGACCGCGCCGACGACGAGTTCGAGGCGTTCCTGCTGCAGCTGCTCGACGAGAACACGGTGACGATCCCCGAGTACGGCGAGGTCCGCGCCGTCGTGCCGCCGCTGGTGGTGCTCACGTCGAACCGCACACGTGAGGTGCACGACGCGCTCAAGCGCCGCTGCCTCTACCACTGGCTGGAGCACCCCGGCCTTTCGCGGGAGATCGCGATCCTGCGCAGCCGCATCCCCGGCATCGGCGAGCGGCTGTCCGAGCAGGTCGCCGAGGCGGTGCAACGGCTGCGCACGATGGAGCTGCTCAAGCCGCCCGGCGTGGCCGAGGCGCTCGACTGGGCCCGCGCGCTGTTGTCTCTCGACCGTGACGAGCTCGACGCCGCGTCCGCCGCCGCGACACTGGGCGCCGTGCTCAAGTACAGCGAGGACCTCGACCGCGTGCGCGCCCGTTTGGACGCATTGCTGGCGTAGGTGTCGGAATCTCGTCCTCCGCTCCGATTGATTCCCGGAAGGAACGTTCGGACACAGAGAGGACGAACCGATGCGAAGACTCTGGGGAGCGCTCGCGGCCGTGCTGGCCGTGCTGCTCGCCGTACCGGCGACCACGGCCGCGAGTGAACAGCCGCACCGCAGCCACCACGGCTGGATCAACGGGGCGGAGTACCGCGTCGAGGTGCCGCACCGCTGGAACGGCACGCTCGTGCTGTACAGCCACGGCTACCTGCCGCCCGGACTCGAACTCCCGCCCGGCGTCGCGCTGTCGGCCGTGCCCGCGACCGAGCAGTGGCTGCTGGACCACGGCTACGCGCTCGCGGCGTCCGACTTCCGCGGCCGGGTCGGGTTCGCCGTCGAGGAGGCGCTGGAGGACCAGATCGCCCTGCTCGACTGGTTCGAGGCCAACGTCGGCACGCCGCGCACCACGGTGTCGAGCGGCATGTCGATGGGCGGCGGCATCGCGACGGTGCTGGCCGAGCGCAACCCGCACCGCATCGACGGCGTGCTGAGCCAGTGTGCCGAGTACGACTTCACGGGCACCTGGAACACCGCGCTCGACATCGGCTTCGTCGTGCGGGAGCTGCTCGCGCCCGACGCGGGCATCGAACTGGTGGAGGCCGCCGACCCGCAGCGCAGCACGGACCTGCTCATCGCCACCGTCAACGACGCGCTCACCACGCCGGAGGGCCGCGCGAAGCTCGCGCTCGCCGGCGCGCTGGGCAACATCCCGCCGTGGTACTCCTCGCACGACCCCGAGCCCGCTGAGCTCGTCGAGCGGATCACCCAGCAGGCCGGCTGGACCAGGGACGCGTACTCCTGGGGCATCGGGCCGAACGGCCGCGCCGACCTGGAGCCCCGCGCTGGCGGCAACCCGTCGTGGAACACCGGCATCGACTACTCGCGCCAGTTCGCCCGCTCCGCCTACGCCGACCTGGCCAGGAAGGCATACCGGGCCGCGGGGCTCGATCTCCGTGCCGACCTCGCCCGACTCGACGCGGCCCCGCGCATCGCGGCGGATCCTGGCGCCCGTGCGTGGCTGACCGGCCTCAACCCGAAGGGCACCACCCCGGCACCCGTGCTCACCACGCACACCATCGGTGACGGCGGCGCGATCACCGATCAGGCACGCTGGTACGCCGAGCAGGTGCGCCGCTTCGGCGACCCCGGAGACCTGCGCCAGCTCTATCTCGACCGGGGCGGGCACTGCTCCTTCAGCGCCGCCGACGAGATCGTGGCCCTGCGGTCGCTGTTGCGCCGCGTCGAGTCCGGGCACTGGCCGAACCTGCGGCCGCGGGAGCTGAACCGCGCGGTCGCCGGGTTCCCCGCCGAGCCGTACCAGCAGGTGTTCGACCTGGTCAGCCAGGAGGCACGGGTGATGCCGCCCGGATTCGCGCACTTCCTGCCGCCCCGGTTCCTGCGGCCCTCGGCCTGACGACCTGGAGCGGAATCCAGGGCACAATGGCGGGTATGGGCACACCGGTGACCGTTGACCCGCTGCCCGGCCTCGTCGGCTTCGCCGCCGTGTTGCGCGAGGCCGGGCTGCCCTGCGACGCCCACCGGGTCCAGGCATATCTCTCCGCCGTCGAACGCCTCGACGCGAGCGATGCGGCGCAGGTCTACTGGGCGGGCAGGCTCACACTGTGCGCCGATCCCGACGACCTGCCGCGCTACGACGAGGCGTTCGACGCGTGGTTCAACGCCGCGCCGCCGCTGCGCGAGCGGGCGTCCGTGCCGCGGCCGCAGCGGGCGACCATCGCCGCGCTGGTCGCCCGCGAGCAGGGCGACGGCGAGGGCGGCGAGGTGGGCGAGCAGCTGGCCGTGGCCGCCAGCGACGCCGAGGTGCTGCGCGAACGCGACCTGGGCGAGCTGACGGCGGCCGAGCGCAGGCACCTACGGGAGCTGATGGGCACGCTGCGGCCCGTGCTGCCGTCCCGGTCGTCGCTGCGTTACCGGCCCGCCCGCCGGGGACGGCTCGACCCCGGCCGCACGCTGCGCGCGATGCTCGCCGACGGCGGCGAGACCGGCAGGCTCGCCTACGCGCGGCACGGTCCGCGCCCGCGCAGGCTGGTCCTGCTGATCGACGTGTCGGGCTCGATGAAGCCCTACGCCGACTCGCTGTTGCGCTTCGCCCACGTCGTGGTGCGCGCCGCGCCCGCGCGCGTCGAGGTGTTCACGCTGGGCACGCGACTGACGCGGGTGTCGCGGCAGCTGCGCCAGCGCGATCCCGAGCGGGCGATGCTCTCGGCGGCACAGGCCGTCGCCGACTTCGCGGGCGGCACGAGGCTCGGCGAGACCCTGCGCGGCTTCCTCGACCGCTGGGGCCAGCGAGGGCTCGCCCGGCGGGCCGTGGTGGTGCTGTTCTCCGACGGCTGGGAACGCGGCGACGTGTCGCTGCTGGGGGAGCAGGCCGCGCGGCTGCGCAGGCTCGCCCACCGGGTGTTCTGGGTGAACCCGCACGCGGGTCACGAGGGTTACGCTCCGGTGCAGTCTGGGATCGCCGCCGCGCTCCCGCACGTGGACCGGTTGCTGGCAGGCCACAGCCTCGCCACGTTGGAACGACTTCTCCGGGAGATCCGAGATGCATGACGTGCTGGACGAGCTCCACCGCCGCTGGTCGGCGGGCGAGACGGTGGGTGTGGGAACCGTGGTGGCCACGTTCTCGTCGGCGCCGAGGGCGCCCGGCGCGGCGATGCTGGTGGCCGCCGACGGCTCCGCCGTCGGCAGCGTGTCGGGCGGCTGCGTCGAGGGCGCCGTCTACGAGCTGGCGCAGCAGGTGGTGGAGGACGGCGCGCCGGTGCTGCAGCGCTACGGCGTGAGCGACGACGACGCGTTCGCCGTGGGGCTGACCTGCGGCGGGATCATCGACATCTTCGTGGAGCGGGTGGACCGCGAGTCCATGCCCGAGCTGGCCGACCTGGTGACGTCGGTGCGGGAGGGCAGGCCGGTCGCGGTCGTGACCACGATCGAGCACCCCGACCCCGCGCTGCTCGGCAAGCGCATGCTCGTGTGGCCCGACCGCGCGAGCGGGGGGCTCGGCTCCGACCGCATCGACGACGCCGTGCTCGACGACGCGCGCGGGCTGCTCGCCGGCGGGCGGTCGGCGACCCTGCACTACGGCCCCGACGGGCAGCGCAGGGGCGAGGGCATGGCGGTGTTCGTCAACACCTTCGAGCCGCCGCCGAGGATGCTCGTGTTCGGCGCGATCGACTTCGCCGCCGCGATGGCCAGGATGGGCACGTTCCTCGGCTACGAGGTGACCGTGTGCGACGCGCGGCCCGTGTTCGCGACCAAGACCCGGTTCCCCGAGGCGCACGACGTGGTCGTCGACTGGCCGCACCGCTATCTCAAGGCCGAGGCGGAGGCGGGCCGGATCGACGGCAGGACCGTGATCACCGTGCTCACCCACGACCCGAAGTTCGACGTGCCGCTGCTGGAGGTCGCGCTGCGCCTCGACGTCGGCTACATCGGGGCGATGGGCTCGCGGCGTACCCACGACGACCGCATCTCGAGGCTGCGTGAAGCCGGGATCACCGACGCCGAGCTGAAACGGCTTGCCTCGCCGATCGGTCTCGATCTCGGCGCGCGCACCCCGGAGGAGACCGCCGTGTCGATCGGCGCGGAGATCATCGCGCTGCGGTGGGGCGGCGGCGGGCGGCGGCTGTCCGATCTCGACGGCCGCATTCACGGCGAGCAGGAACGCTAGCGTCCTGCGCCGGAGGTTCGGCGCAGGACACCAGGCGTCCAATTCCACGCCGATTTGGCGTGCGTCTGGAAACTTGGTGACCGATCGGGGGACACGTTCCGCGAATCGGGAATGATCAACGTCGTCGTGCCGCAGGTGCGGATCGAGCCGGGTTTCCTCTCCAGACGGGGGGTTGTCCCATTGGGCCGAAAGTAGCAGGCTCGCCCTGTGAGGCCGATCACCGGCGACGGTGCTCGGCTCAGGCCGTTCCACAGCGGCCCGCCTGGCGGGCCGAGCCACCACAGGAGGCCCAATGCGCATCACCGTCACAGTTGACGGCACCAGCTACACCGACGACGTCGAGCCTCGCACGCTGCTCGTGCACTACCTGCGCGAACGGCTTGGGAAGGTCGGCACGGTGGTTGGTTGCGACACCAGTAACTGCGGAGCCTGTACCGTGCATCTCGACGGGCACAGCGTCAAGTCCTGTTCCGTGCTGGCCGTGCAGGCCGACGGCAGTGAGGTCACCACCATCGAGGGCCTCGCCCGCGACGGTCAGCTCCACCCCGTGCAGCAGGCGTTCCACGACAACCACGCGTTGCAGTGCGGGTTCTGCACCCCAGGCATGATCATGCAGTCGATCGACCTGCTCTCCGACAACCCCGACCCCGACGAGCACGCGGTCAGGGAGGGCCTCGAGGGCAACCTGTGCCGGTGCACCGGCTACCAGAACATCGTGAAGGCGGTGCGCGACGCGGCACACCACATGCGGCCAGGCGCGGGCCCGGAGGCCGAGCGCGTGACCGGTGCCGATACCGGCAGCAGGACCGCGTCGAGCGTCGGAGGGGGTGGCGAGTAGATGACCGCCACCATCGAACCGGAGGTCGGCAAGGGCCGGCTCCGCAAGGAGGACGAGCGGCTCATCACCGGCCGCACGCGCTGGACCGACAACCTGACGCTGCCCGGCCTGGTTCACCTCGCGGTGCTGCGCAGCACCGTGGCCCACGCCAAGATCGTCAGCATCGACACCTCCGCCGCCAAGGAGATGCCGGGTGTGCTCGCCGTCTTCACCGGCGACGACCTCGACCCCGAGGGCAAGATCGGCATGCCGTGCGCGTGGCCGATCACGCCGGACATGAAGTCGCCGCGCAGGCCGGTTCTCGCGCAGGGCACGGTGAACTTCGCCGGTGAGGGCGTCGCCGTGGTCGTGGCCCGCAGCGCGGGCGAGGCCGAGGACGCGCTCGCCGAGATCGACGTCGAGTACGAGGACCTGCCCGTGGTGCTCGGGCTGGAGAACGCGCTCGCCGAGGACGCTCCGCTCGTGCACGAGGACCTCGGCACGAACCGCAACGCGCTCTGGGTGTTCGACTCCGGCGAGGCCGGCTCCGGCGGCAACGTGGAACAGGCGATCGCCGACGCCGAGGTGGTCGTCAAGCGACGGTTCCGCCAGCAGCGGCTCGTCCCGGCGTTCATGGAGCCCCGCGCATGCGTGGTCGACCCGACCGCAGCGCAGCTCACCATGTGGTCGGCGACCCAGATCCCGCACATCCTCAAGACGATGTCGGCGCTGACGCTCGGCCTGCCCGAGCACAAGATCCGTGTGATCGCGCCCGACGTCGGCGGCGGGTTCGGCGGCAAGATCGCCGTGCTGCCCGAGGAGATCATGTGCCTGCTGATAGCGCAAAAGCTCGGCAAGCCGGTCAAGTGGACCGAGTCGCGGTCCGAGACCATGGTCGCCGCGCACCACGGCCGTGACCAGATCCAGGACCTGACCATCGCGGCCAAGCGCGACGGCACGGTCACCGGGCTCAAGGTCGAGCTGCTCGCCGACATGGGCGCCTACCTCGGCCTCGTCGGGCCGGGCGTGCCGATCCTCGGCGCGTTCATGTTCAACGCGATCTACAAGATCCCGGCGTACCACTTCGCGTGCACCAACGTGTTCACCAACACCACGCTCACCGACGCCTACCGCGGCGCGGGCAGGCCCGAGGCCACGTTCGCGATCGAGCGGATGATGGACGAGCTCGCGGCGGAGCTCGGCATGGACCCGATGGAGCTGCGCGAGAAGAACTGGATCAAGCACGACGAGTTCCCGTACACCACGGTCTCGACGCTGACCTACGACTCGGGCAACTACGAGGCCGCCACGCAGAAGGCCATGGAGCTGTTCGGCTACGAAGCGCTGCGGCAGGAACAGCGGGAGCGCCGTGAGCGCAACGACCCCGTGCAGCTCGGCATCGGCATCTCGACGTTCACCGAGATGTGCGGTCTCGCTCCGTCGCGCGTGCTCGGCTCGCTCGACTACGGCGCAGGCGGCTGGGAGCACGCGGCGATCCGCATGCTGCCGACCGGCAAGGTCGAGGTGATCACGGGTGCCTCGGCGCACGGGCAGGGACACGAGACGGCGTGGAGCCAGATCGTGGCCGACCAGCTGGGCGTGCCGTTCGAGGACGTCGAGGTGCTGCACGGCGACACGCAGTCGTCGCACAAGGGCCTCGACACCTACGGCTCGCGTTCGCTGGCCGTCGGCGGCATCGCCGTGGTGAAGGCGACGGAGAAGGTCATCGAGAAGGCCCGCAAGGTCGCCGCGCACATGATGGAGTGCTCGGAGGACGACCTCGAGTTCAGCGGCGGCAAGTTCACGGTGAAGGGCACCGACCGCTCCACCGGCATCGGGGACATCGCGCTCGCGGTGTTCGCCGCGCACGACCTGCCGGAGGGCGTCGAGCCGACGCTCGACTCCGAGGCCGTGTACGACCCGGAGAACTTCTCCTTCCCGCACGGCACGCACCTGTGCGCCACCGAGGTGGACACCGAGACCGGACGAGTGCGCATCCGCTCGTACGTCTGCGTGGACGACGTCGGCAAGGTGGTCAACCCGATCATCGTGGAAGGCCAGATGCACGGCGGGCTCGCACAGGGCATCGCGCAGGCGCTGTACGAGGAGGCCGTGTACGACGAGAGCGGCACGCTCACGTCGGGCACGTTCGCCGACTACCTGCTGCCCTCGGCGGCCGACCTGCCGTCGTTCACGACCGACCGCACCGAGACGCCGTCGACCACCAACCCGCTCGGCGTCAAGGGCGTCGGGGAGGCGGGCACGATCGCCTCGACCCCGGCCGTGGTGAACGCCGTGGTCGACGCCGTCCGCCAGTTCGGCGTGAACGACATCGAGATGCCACTCAGCCCCATGCGGGTGTGGCAGGCGATCCGCACCGGCGAGAAGGCCGCGGGCGGACCCGGTGCCGAGGCCGGTGGCGGCCTCGGTTCGATCGACCCGGCACACGGAGGTGCTCAGTGATTCCCGCTCCGTTCGACTACGTCGCGCCGTCCACCGTGGATGACGCGGTTCGGGCGCTCGCCGACGCTGGCGAGGACGCCAAGGTCCTCGCGGGTGGGCAGAGCCTGCTTCCGGTGCTGCGCGTCCGGCTCGCCGCTCCGACGAAGATCATCGACCTCGGCAAGGTCGCTGAGCTGCGCGGCGTGCGCGAGGAGGGCGACCACCTCGTGATCGGGTCCATGACCACGCACTACGACGTGCAGCGGGACCCGCTCATCGCCGAACACGCGGCGCTGCTCGCGCGGGCGACCGACACCGTGGCCGATCCGCAGGTGCGGCACCGAGGAACGTTCGGCGGTTCCATCGCGCACGCCGACCCGGCGGGCGACCTGCTCGCCCCGGCGCTCGCGCTGGACTGCGAGATGGTCATCCGCGGCATGGACGGTCAGCGCACGGTGGCGGCCGCTGACTTCTTCGAGGACTTCTTCACGACGTCGCTGGCGCCGGACGAGATCCTCGTCGAGGTGCGGGTGCCGAAGCACACCGGCTGGCACGCGCACTACGAGAAGTTCAACCGCGTCGCGCAGGCGTGGTCAATGGTCGCCGTCGCGGCGACGGTGCGCACCGACGGTGACACCATCGCCGAGGCCCGGGTCGCGCTGACGAACATGTCGTCGGTGCCGGTGCGGGCCCGCGGCGTCGAGGAGGCGCTGGTCGGGCAGCCGGCCACCGCCGAGTCGATCCGCGCCGCCGCCGAGCACGCGGCCGAGGGCACCAACCCGACCGTCGACGGCAACGCCGACGTCGAGTACCGGCAGCACCTCGCCCGCGTCCTCACGGGCCGCGCGATCTCCGCGGCCATGGCAGGCTGAAGTTCTCCGGTCCCCAAGGCCACCTTTGTTGCACTCAACGCAACTAAGGTGGCCTTGGGGGCAGCTTTTCCGCGACTCAGGAAGGAGGTCGGCCCGTGCGGCTCGACCACGAGTTCACCGTCCCGGCGCCCATCGACGAGGTGTGGAAGGCGGTGCTGGATCCGGAACGGGTCGCGCCCTGCATGCCGGGAGCCACGCTCACGTCGGTGGAGGGCGACACGTTCAAGGGCACGGTGAAGGTCAAGCTGGGCCCGGTCTCGTTGCTCTACAAGGGTTCCGGCGAGTTCCTGGAGAAGGACGAGGGCGCCCGGCAGATCAAGATCAAGGCGTCCGGCAAGGACGCGCGCGGTGCCGGTACCGCGGCCGCCACGGTCACCGTGACGCTCGCGGCCGACGGCGACAACACCAAGGGAGCCGTCGCCACCGACCTGAACGTCACCGGCCGCCCGGCCCAGTTCGGCCGCGGCATGATCTCCGAGGTGGGCGGCAAGATCCTCGACACCTTCGCGGGCAACCTCGCCGAGGAGCTGGGCGCCAAGGGCGAGGACACCACCCCGGGCAAGGCCCCGGCGAGTGAGCAGCCCGCCGATGCCTCGTCGGCCGGTGGTGGTGCCGCCTCGGCGGCGGCGAGCGGAGCCGGTGCGGCGGCGACCGCCGCCGAGCCCGAGAAGCCGAAGCTCGAGGCCGTCAAACCGCCCAAGGAGGCCGAGGCGATCGACCTCTTCGACTACGCGGGCGCCTCGGTGGCCAAACGGCTCGCC
The DNA here is from genome assembly GCF_003311655.1 of Prauserella sp. PE36. Lineage (NCBI taxonomy): Bacteria > Bacillati > Actinomycetota > Actinomycetes > Pseudonocardiales > Pseudonocardiaceae > Prauserella > Prauserella sp. PE36. Next base: position 77,472 of record NZ_QEQT01000088.1, read on the forward strand.
CCGGCGCTCGCCGGCCTCGCCGCGCTGCTCGGCGTGGTCGCGATCGTGAGGGCGCTCCGCCGCCGCTGACGCCCCGGCCCGCGAGTCCCCCGCTCGGGCCCGCGAGTCCCCCGCTCGGACCCGCGAGTTCTGCACTCCTGCTCGCGAGTTGTGCGTTCGGGCTCGCGTGTTGTGCGTTCGCCAAGGAGCACAACACGCGGTCCGGCGTGCACTCGCGGTCGGGAGGCACGACTCGCCGTCGGGAGTGCAGAACTCGCGGGCTGGAGCGGGGAACTCGTGGGCTGGAGCGGGGGACTCGCGGGCTGGAGCGGGGGACTCGCGGGCTGGAGCGGGGGACTCGCGTGGGGTGGGCCACTCGCGGCGGGGGAAGGGCACGGCCGGGGCGGTGGTTGTACCCGGTATGCGGGCTGATCACGAGACGGACGTCGCCGTCATCGGTGCGGGGCAGGCCGGGCTCTCGGCCGCCTACTTCCTGCGCAAGGCCGGGCTCGCCAACGAGAGCGGGTTCGTGGTCCTCGACCACGGTAAGCGCGCGGGAGGGGCGTGGCAGTACCGCTGGCCCTCGCTGAAGCTCGACAAGGTCCACGGCATCCACGACCTGCCCGGTCTCGCGCTCGGCGACACGGCCTCCGACCGTGACAAGCCCGCCTCCGAGGTGGTGTCCGCCTACTTCGACCGGTACGAGCGCACCTTCGATCTGCCCGTCCACCGGCCCGTGGACGTGCTCTCGGTGAGCCGCACCGGCGACGGCCGGTTCCTCGTCGAGAGCGCCACCGAGTCGTGGGCCGCTCGCGGGCTGATCAACGCCACGGGCACGTGGGACCGCCCGTTCTGGCCGTACTACCCGGGCCGGGAGACCTTCCTCGGCAGGCAGCTGCACACCGCCGACTACACCGGCGCCGCCGAGTTCCGCGCCAAGCACGTCGTCGTGGTCGGCGGCGGCACCTCCGCGGTCCAGCAGCTGCTCGAGATCGCCCCGGTCGCCGCGGGCACCACGTGGGTGACCCGCAGGCCGCCCGTGTTCCACGAGCACGAGTTCACCCCCGAGTACGGCCGGTCCGTCGTCGCGCAGGTGGACGAGCGGGTCCGCGAGGGCAAGCCGCCGCGCAGCGTCGTCAGCGTCACCGGCCTGCCCCTGACAGCTGAGGTCCGGGCGGCCCGCGAGGAAGGAATCCTCGACCGCAAACCCATGTTCGAGCGCGTCACCCCGCACGGCGTGCAGTGGGCCGACGGCACCACGCAGCGAGCCGACGTGATCCTGTGGGCCACGGGCTTCCGCGCCGCACTCGACCACCTCGCGCCGCTGCGCCTGCGTACGCCGGGTGGGGGCATCCGAATAGCGCCGCAGGGTGGAGCCCTTCCGCCAGGGGTGGCGGTCGGGCCACGGGTGGGCGGCACGCGGGCGGTGGACGAGCCGCGCCTGCACCTCGTCGGCTACGGGCCCTCCGCCAGCACCGTCGGCGCCAACCGCGCCGGGCGCACCGCCGTGCGCGAGCTGCTCGACACCTTGGGCTGACGCCGGGTCACGCCTCGTGCGTCGCCGTGCCCGCGTCGAGTCGCGAGTGGTAGCGCTCGCGCGCCTCCTCCAGCAGGTCGGGGCTGATCCACGCGACCGGCTGGAGATCCACGAGCAGCGGTTCGTTGTCGGGACCGAAGTCAACCTGCTTTCCGTCGAGCACCCACGGGCGTGCGCCCTCGCGCAGCTCCCGCAGGTACTGGCAGACGCGCCGGGCGAGCCAGTCCTCCAGCGGCAGGCTCCACCACTCGGGCGCGGCGAGCGGGTTCACCGACACGCCCGGCATGAGCAGCCCGCTCTCGTGGTCGGTGCTCGGGTGCGAGGCGTCCGACTCGGGGCCGGGGGAGTAGCGCAGGTAGGGCGCCACGCCGAGCCCGACGAGCTCGCTCAGCTCCCGCAGGGTGTGCACGGTGAACATGTCCGAGGGCATGCCGCCCGATTTCCCGGCGGCGCTCCAGCCAAACCCCTCACCAGGTCGGGCACCCCGAGCGCAGTGAAGGCCACCATGCCTGCGTTGAACAAGCACAGCGGCGGGCAGCGCCTCCGTTTGGGTGGTGGGGGAGACGGGCGGGCGCAGTGAAGGTGGCCTTCACTGCGGGTGGCGGCTGCGGGTGGCGGCTACTCCCGGTCGAGTTCGTGTTCGGCGCTCGCGATCACGGCGAACTCCTCCTCGGGAGCGGCCGCGACCAGGCGGTGCCTGCTGTAGAACCAGAAGTACCCGACCGCGGCCACGAAGATGGCGGCGGTGATGGCCGCCGCCATCCTGTCCACCAGGAACGTCGCGATCACGGCGGCGACGGCGAGCACGAGCGCGATCCCGGTGGTCACGACGCCGCCCGGCGTGCGGTAGGGCCGCTCCAGGTCCGGTTCGCGCACCCGCAGCACGATGTGGGAGAGGTTCAGCAGCACGTAGGACACCGTCGCGCCGAACACGGCGATGTTGATCAGCAGCGCGCCGTCCTGGGTGGCGGCGGCCAGCACGAAGCCGATCGTGCCGGGCACGAGCAGCGCGAGGTAGGGCGTCTTGCGCCTGCCGGTGCGCGACAGCCAGCGCGGCAGGTACCCGGCCCGCGAGAGGGCGAACAGCTGCCGCGAGTAGGCGTAGATGATCGAGAAGAAGCTCGCGACGAGCCCGGCGAGACCGACGTAGTTCACCACCTGGGCCAGCGCGTTGTTCCCGCCGTACGCGGCGCGCACCGCCTCGGGCAGCGGGTTGTCGGACGTGGCGATGGTGCTCGACCCGGCCGCGCCGGGCGCGATGAGCAGGATGAGGGCCGCGAACACCACGAGCACGGCCAGGCCCGCGATGATGCCTCGCGGCATGTCCCGCTTCGGGTCGCGCGCCTCCTCGGCCGCGAGCGGGACGCCCTCGATCGCGAGGAAGAACCAGATGCCGTACACGAGTGCCGCCATCGCGCCCGCGAAGCCGAACGGCAGGAACTCGCTCGCCCCCGCCGCGGCCTCGTCGGGGACGATGTCGAACAGCTTGTCGGCGGAGAACTTCGGGATCATGCCGATGACGAACGCGGCGAGCGCGAGCACCGCCACGGCCGTGATCGCGAACATCAGCCGCAGCGCCTCGCCCACGCCGTACAGGTGGATGCCGATGAAGATCACGTAGCAGCCGAGGAAGACGGGCCAGCTGCTGGTGAGCCCGAACAGGCCGAGCGTCTCGATGTAGCCGCCGATGAACACCGCGATGGCGGCGGGCGCGATCGCGTACTCGATGAGGATCGCGACACCGGTGGCGAAGCCGCCGAGCGGGCCGAGCGCCCTGCGCGCGAAGCCGTAGCCGGCCCCGGCCACCGGCATGGCGGAAGACATCTCGGCGAGGCCGAACACCATGCAGCTGTACATCACGGCCATGAGCACGGTCGCGATGAGCAGCCCGCCCCAGCCGCCCTCGTCGAGCCCGAAGTTCCAGCCCGCGAAGTCGCCGGAGATCACGTACGACACGCCGAGGCCCGCGAGCAGCAGCCAGCCCGCGGCGCCCCGTTTGAGCTGGCGTTCCTTCAGATAGTTCTCGTCAACCTCGCTGTACTCCACGTGCTTGGCCATAACCCGGCTCCTCGGCAATGGGTACTTCGCCAGTCCTTTGAGTGTGCTGAGGGTGGTGCAGCCCGGTAGAGTTGTCAAGGGTTGACGCCCGCCTGGTAGGCGACTAGAAAAGCTTTTAATGGATCATAGTTGACCCTTTGAGTTCGCTCCGGCCGTGCGGGAAGGTATTCCGATGGGGAACAGCGACGGCATGCTCACCCTCGACACCCTCCGTGCGCTCGTTGACGCGGGCAGGGTCGACACCGTGCTCGTGGCGATGACCGACATGCAGGGCCGGTTGCAGGGCAAGCGGTGCGCCGCGCGGTACTTCCTCAACGAGGTGGTGGACCACGCCACCGAGGCGTGCAACTACCTGCTCGCCGTGGACGTCGACATGAACACCGTGGACGGCTTCGCGATCTCGTCGTGGGAGCGCGGCTACGGCGACTGCGTCCTGCGGCCCGACCTCGCGACGCTGAGGCTCGTGCCCTGGCACGAGGGCACCGCGATGGTGCTGTGCGACGTGGAGTGGGTCGAGGGCGGCGAGGTCACCGTCTCGCCGAGGCAGATCCTGCGCCGCCAGCTGGGCAGGCTCGCCGAACGCGGGCTCACCGCGTACGTCGGCACCGAGCTGGAGTTCATCGTCTTCGACGACTCCTACGAGAGCGCCTGGCAGAGCGGCTACCGCGACCTGCGGCCGGCCAACCAGTACAACGTGGACTACTCGATGCTCGGCACCGCGCGCGTGGAGCCGTTGCTGCGGCGGATCCGCAACGCCATGAGCGGAGCGGGACTGTACGTGGAGTCCGCCAAGGGCGAGTGCAACCCGGGCCAGCACGAGATCGCGTTCCGTTTCGCCGAGGCACTGTCCACGTGCGACAACCACAGCATCTACAAGACCGGCTCCAAGGAGATCGCCGCGCAGGAGGGCAAGAGCCTGACGTTCATGGCGAAGTACAACGAGCGCGAGGGCAACTCCTGCCACATCCACATCAGCCTGCGCTCGGCCGACGGCGAGCCGGCGCTGGCCGGGGACGGGCCGGGCGGCTTCTCCCCGCTGATGGAGCACTTCCTCGCCGGGCAGCTCGCGTGCCTGCGGGAGCTGACGTACTTCTTCGCGCCGAACATCAACTCCTACAAGCGGTACGTGCCCGGCAGCTTCGCGCCCACCGCCGTCGCGTGGGGCGCCGACAACCGCACGTGCGCGCTGCGCGTGGTTGGCCACGGCGACTCGCTCCGGGTGGAGAACCGGGTGCCCGGCGGGGACGTCAACCCCTACCTCGCCGTGGCCGCGCTCGTCGCGGCGGGGCTGCACGGCATGGAGAACGAGCTGCCGCTGGAGCCGGAGTTCCACGGCAACGCCTACGCGAGCGACAAGCCGACCGTGCCGACGACCCTGCGCGACGCCGCGGAGCTGCTCGGCGACAGCAAGGTCGCCCGCGCGGCGTTCGGCGACGACGTGGTGGAGCACTACCTCAACGCAGCCCGCATCGAGCAGGCCGCCTACGACGCGGCGGTGACCGACTGGGAGCGCCTCCGTGGCTTCGAGCGGCTCTGACCCCGTTATCGGCATCTCCACCTACTCCGAGCGCGCAGCGTGGGGTGTGTGGGACACCGAGGCGGCGCTGCTGCCCCGGACCTATGTGGACTGTGTGGTCAAGGCCGGTGGGGTGCCCGTTCTGCTGCCACCCGTCGGTGAGGGCCACCAACGCGCGGTGGCCGCTGTGGACGGGCTCGTGCTCGCCGGCGGCGCCGACGTGGATCCCGGCAACTACGGCGCCACGGCCCATCCGGCCACGGTCTCGCGGCCCGAGCGCGACGCCGCCGAACTGGCGATGCTGCGGGCGGCGCTGGCCCGTGGCATTCCCGTGCTCGCCGTGTGCAGGGGCATGCAGGTGCTCAACGTCGCGCTGGGCGGCACGCTCACCCAGCACCTGCCCGAGCGCACCGGCACGAGTGATCACCAGCCCGCGCCGGGGGTCTACGGCGGCACGGTCGTGAGCCTGGAGCCCGGCAGCAGGATCGCCGCGATCCTCGGCGAGGAGACCAAGTGCCACTGCTACCACCACCAGGCCGTCGACGCCCTTGCGCCTGGCCTGCGGGCCGTCGGTTGGGCGGGCGACGGCACGGTGGAGGCCGTCGAGCTGCCGGGGGAGTCCTTCGTGATCGGCGTGCAGTGGCACCCGGAACAAGATGTCAGCGAGCTGAGGCTGTTCGCGGCGCTGGTGAGGGAGGCGGCGAAGGAATGACGCAGACGTTCGAGGTGCGCAACCCCGCCACGGAGCAGGTGCTCCGTGCGGTGGAGCTGACCTCGGCCGAGCAGGCCGACGCGGCCATCGAGCGCGCGCACGCCGCCATGCCCGCCTGGCGGGCCGTGGCGCCCGGCGACCGGGCGAGGCTGCTGCGCCGCTTCGCCGACGCCGTGGACGCCGACATCGAGCACCTGGCCCGGCTCGAGGTCGCCAACTCCGGGCACACCATCGGGAACGCGCGCTGGGAGGCGGGCAACGTCCGCGACGTGCTGCACTACTACGCCGCCGCGCCCGAACGCCTGACCGGCAAGCAGATCCCCGTGCCGGGCGGCGTGAACGTCACCTTCGCCGAGCCGCTCGGCGTGGTCGGCGTGATCGTGCCGTGGAACTTCCCGATGCCGATCGCGGGCTGGGGCTTCGCGCCCGCGCTCGCGGCGGGCAACACCGTGGTGCTCAAGCCCGCGGAGCTCACCCCGCTCACGGCGCTGCGGCTGGCGGAGCTGGCCCGTGAGGCGGGAATCCCCGAGGACGTCTTCCAGGTGCTGCCCGGCAAGGGCGGCGTGGTGGGGCAGCGGTTCGTCGAGCACCCGCACGTGCGCAAGGTCGTCTTCACCGGCTCCACCGAGGTCGGCAGGCGGATCATGGCCGGCTGCGCGGCGCAGGTGAAGCGCGTGACGCTGGAGCTGGGCGGCAAGAACGCCAACATCGTCTTCGCCGACGCCGACCTGGAGCGGGCGGCGGCCACCGCGCCGTACGGCGTGTTCGACAACGCGGGCCAGGACTGCTGCGCACGCTCGCGCATCCTCGTGCAGGCGTCGGTCTACGACCGGTTCCTGGAGCTGCTCGAACCCGCCGTCAAGGGCGTCGTGGTGGGCGATCCCTCGGCGGAGACCACGGAGATGGGGCCGCTGATCTCGGCGGCGCACCGCGAGCGGGTCCGCTCGTACCTGCCCGACGACGCGCAGGTCGCGTTCCGCGGCAGCGCCCCCGATGGCGCCGGGTACTGGTTCCCGCCCACGGTCGTCACGCCGACGTCGGCGACCGACCCGCTGGTGACCGACGAGATCTTCGGCCCGGTGGTCGCCGTGGTGCCGTTCGCCGACGAGGCCGAGGCCGTCGCGATGGCCAACGACACCGCGTACGGGCTCTCCGGCTCGATCTGGACCCGCGACGTGGGGCGTGCGCTGCGTGTCTCCCGCGGAGTCGAGGCCGGCAACCTCTCGGTCAACTCGCACTCGTCGGTGCGGTACTGGACGCCGTTCGGCGGGTTCAAGCAGTCCGGCCTCGGCCGGGAGCTGGGCCCGGACGCCGTCGAGGCGTTCACCGAGGTGAAGAACGTTTTCATCAGCACGGAGGAGCGGTAGATGTCTCAGCGGCTGGAGGGCAGGGTCGCCGTGGTCACCGGTGGTGGCAGCGGGATCGGGCTCGCGTCGGCGAAGCGAATGGCCAGCGAGGGCGCGCGGATCGTCGTCGGCGACGTGGACGTGGCAGGAGGCAAGGCGGCCGCCGAGGAGGTCGGCGGCGAGTTCGTGCAGGCCGACGTCACGGTGGAGAGCGAGGTCGAGGCGCTGTTCCAGGCCGCCGCCGACCGCTTCGGCTCGGTGGACATCGCCTTCAACAACGCCGGCATCTCGCCTCCCGAGGACGACTCGATCCTCACCACGGGGCTGGAGGCGTGGCGCAAGGTCCAGGAGGTGAACCTGACCTCGGTGTACCTGTGCTGCAAGTACGCGATCCCGCACATGCAACGGGCGGGGAAGGGCTCGATCATCAACACCGCGTCGTTCGTGGCGGTGATGGGCGCGGCGACCTCCCAGATCTCCTACACCGCGTCCAAGGGCGGGGTGCTGTCGATGAGCCGCGAGCTGGGCGTGCAGTTCGCGCGCGAGGGCATCCGGGTGAACGCGCTGTGCCCGGGACCGGTCAACACGCCCCTGCTGACGGAGCTGTTCGCGAAGGATCCGGAGCGGGCCGCCCGGCGGCTCGTGCACGTGCCGATGGGCCGGTTCGCGGAGCCGGAGGAGATCGCCGCCGCGGTGGCGTTCCTCGCCAGCGACGACGCGTCCTTCATCACTGCGTCGCAGTTCCTGGTGGACGGTGGGATCTCGGGCGCGTACGTTACTCCCCTATAAGTCCATATCGAGGCTGTTCGAGCCAGGGCGGGAGAGCCCCCGTGCGACGGGGCACCGAAGGAGCAAACTCCCCACAATCTCTCAGGTACCGCTACCGCCCATGGTTAGGCCACTCTGGAAAGCAGGCTCTCGTAAGCCTCACCCAAGGTGAAAGCCGTGTTCACGCGCGGTGAAACTCTCAGGTGCCATGACAGAGGGGGAGTTCCCCAGCACGGGCGGGTATCCCAACCGTGCGCGAGACAAGGAGCTCCTCATGTCGTCGACCTTCGCCGCCCGGCACATCGGCCCCGGTGAGGCCGAGCAGGCCAAGATGCTGGCCGAATGCGGGTACGGCAGCCTCGCCGCACTCGTCGCGGCGGCCGTACCCTCGGCCATCCGCACCTCGGGAGAACTGGACCTCCCGCCCGCCGCCTCCGAGGAGGAGGCCATCGCCGAGCTGCGTGCCCTCGCGGCCCGCAACCGCCCGATGACGCAGCTCATCGGCCTCGGCTACCACGACACGATCACGCCCGCCGTCATCCGGCGCAACGTGCTGGAGAACCCGGCCTGGTACACGGCGTACACGCCCTACCAGCCGGAGATCTCGCAGGGCAGGCTCGAGGCGCTGCTCAACTTCCAGACCATGGTCGCCGACCTCACCGGCCTGACCACCGCGAACGCCTCGATGCTCGACGAGTCGACAGCCGTCGCCGAGGCGATGATGCTCATGCGCCGCGCGTCGAAGGCGAAGTCGCAGGTCATCGTGCTCGACGCCGAGTGCCTGCCGCAGACGATCGCGGTGGTGCGCACGCGTGCCGAGGCCGTCGGCATCGAGGTGGACGTCCGCGACCTGGCCCAGGGGCTGCCGGAGAACTTCTTCGGCGTGGTCGTGCAGTACCCGGGTGCCTCGGGCGTGCTGCGTGAGCCGGGCTTCTACACCGGCATCGGCGAGGCCGCGAAGGCGGCAGGCGCGCTGTACTGCGTGGCCGCCGACCTGCTGGGGCTCACCCTGCTGACCCCGCCCGGTGAGTTCGGCGCCGACCTGGCGGCGGGCAACACGCAGCGCTTCGGCGTGCCGCTCGGCTATGGCGGCCCGCACGCCGGGTACCTCGTGGTGCGCTCGGGCCTGGAGCGCTCCCTGCCAGGACGGCTCGTCGGCGTGTCGATCGACGCGGGCGGCGCGCCCGCCTACCGGCTCGCCCTGCAGACCCGCGAACAGCACATTCGTCGGGAGAAGGCCACCAGCAACATCTGCACGGCGCAGGTGCTCCTCGCCGTGATCGCCTCGATGTACGCCGTCTACCACGGCCCGGACGGCCTCAAGCGCATCGCCGAGCGCGTGCACGGCCACGCCGCCGGGCTCGCCGCCGCACTGCGCGGCGCCGGGGTGGACGTGGTGCACGAGCACTTCTTCGACACCGTGCTCGCCCGCGTCCCCGGCCGGGCCGCGTCGATCGTGGCCGCTGCCCGTGACGCCGGGATCAACCTCGGCCGGGACGGCGACGACCACGTGCGCGTGGCCGTCGACGAGACCACCACGCCCGCGGTGCTCGACAAGGTCCTGCGGGCGTTCGGCGCCGAGGGCACCGTCGAGAAGGACGGCAACGCGCTGCCCGAGGCCCTTTCGCGCACGAGCGAGTACCTCACGCACGAGGTGTTCCACACCCACCGCTCCGAGACCGCGATGCTGCGCTACCTGCGCGCGCTCGCCGACTCCGACTACGCGCTCGACCGGGGCATGATCCCGCTCGGCTCGTGCACGATGAAGCTCAACGCCACCACCGAGATGGAGCCGATCACCTGGCCGGAGTTCGCGGGCCTGCACCCGTTCGCCCCGGCCGAGGACGCCGAGGGCTACCACGAGCTCGTCGGCCAGCTCTCGCGCTGGCTGTGCGAGGTCACCGGCTACGACAGCGTCTCGCTGCAGCCCAACGCGGGCAGCCAGGGCGAGCTGGCCGGGCTGCTCGCGATCCGCGCCTATCACCGCGCGGGCGGGCAGCCCGAGCGCGACGTGTGCCTGATCCCGTCGTCGGCGCACGGCACCAACGCCGCGTCGGCCGTGCTCGCCGGGATGCGCGTGGTGGTGGTCGCCTGCACCGCGCAGGGCGACGTCGACCTCGACGACCTGCGTTCCAAAGTGGACAAGCATCGCGACACGCTCTCGGCGATCATGGTCACGTACCCGTCCACGCACGGCGTCTACGAGAGCGACATCTCCGAGCTGTCCCGCATCGTCCACGAGGCCGGCGGACAGGTGTACGTCGACGGGGCGAACCTCAACGCGCTGCTCGGCCTCGCCAAGCCCGGCGAGTTCGGCGGCGACGTCTCGCACCTGAACCTGCACAAGACGTTCTGCATCCCGCACGGCGGCGGCGGACCCGGCGTCGGCCCGGTCGCCGTGCGCGCGCACCTCGCGCCGTACCTGCCCAACCACCCGCTGCTGCCCGCCGCGGGCCCGGAGACCGGGGTGGGGCCGATCTCGGCCGCGCCGTACGGCTCCGCGTCGATACTGCCGATCTCCTGGGCCTACGTCCGCATGATGGGCGCGCAGGGGCTCACCAGCGCGACGCAGGTCGCCGTGCTCGCCGCCAACTACGTCGCCGCGCGGCTCGCCCCGCACTACCCCGTGCTCTACACGGGACAGAACGGCCTCGTCGCCCACGAGTGCATCCTCGACCTTCGCCCGCTGACCAAGCAGACCGGCGTGACCGTGGAGGACGTCGCGAAACGGCTCATCGACCACGGCTTCCACGCGCCGACGATGTCGTTCCCCGTCGCGGGCACGCTCATGGTGGAGCCGACCGAGAGCGAGGACCTCGCCGAGATCGACCGCTTCTGCGACGCGATGATCTCCATCCGCCGCGAGATCGACGACGTCGCCGCGGGCCGTTGGCCGGTGGAGCGCAGCCCGCTGCGCGGCGCGCCGCACACCGCCGAGCAACTCGCAGGGGAGTGGGACCTGCCCTACGATCGGGCGCTGGCCGTCTACCCGGGGAAGACGGCGACCAAGGGCAAGTACTGGTCGCCGGTGCGGCGCATCGAAGGCGCCTACGGCGACCGCAACCTGGTGTGCTCGTGCCCGCCGATCTCTTCCTACGAGGGCTGATACATGAAGACCGCACTGCACGAGGTCCACACCGGACTCGGCGCCTCCTTCACCGACTTCGCGGGCTGGTCGATGCCCGTCCGCTACTCAAGCGAGCTGGCCGAGCACCGCGCCGTGCGGGAGGCGGCCGGGCTGTTCGACCTCTCCCACATGGGTGAGATCGAGGTGACCGGCCCGGAGGCGGCCGACGCGCTCGACTACGCGTTCGTCGGCAAGCTCTCCGCCGTGAAGCCGGGCCGCGCCCGCTACACGATGATGTGCAACGCCGAGGGCGGGGTGCTCGACGACCTGGTTGTCTACCGGCTCGCCGACGAGCGCTATCTCGTGGTCGCCAACGCGGGCAACGCCGCGGTCGTCTCGGCCGAGCTGACCGCCAGGGCTCGCGACTTCGACGCCGAGGTGACCGACCGCTCCGCGGAGACATCGCTGATCGCCGTGCAGGGGCCCGCCGCCGCCGAGATCGTCGGCAAGCTCACCGACGCGGACCTCTCCTCGCTCAAGTACTACGCCAGCACGCCCGCCGTCGTCGGCGGGCAGGACGCGCTGCTCGCCCGCACCGGCTACACCGGCGAGGACGGCTTCGAGCTGTACGTGCCGGGCGAGCGCGCCGCCGCCGTGTGGCGGGTGCTCACCGAGGCGGGGGAGCCTCACGGGCTGCTGCCCGCGGGCCTCGCGTGCCGGGACACGCTGCGGCTGGAAGCCGGAATGCCGTTGTACGGCAACGAGTTGAGCGCCGAGCTGACCCCGTTCCACGCCGGTCTCGGCCGCGTGGTGAAGTTCGAGAAACCCGGCGACTTCGTCGGCAGGGCCGCACTCGACACGCGCCGCGACCCGGACCGCGTGCTCGTCGGCCTCAAGGGCAGCGGCCGTCGCGCGCCCCGGCACGGCTACCGCCTGCTCGCCGGCGGCGAGGACGTGGGCGAGATCACCAGCGGTGCGCTGTCGCCGACGCTGGGCTACCCCATCGCGATGGCCTACGTGCGGCCGGCACACGCCGAGCCGGGCACGGCCCTGTCCGCGGACGTGCGCGGGCGTGAAGAGCCCGTCGAGGTCGTCTCGCTGCCGTTCTACCGGCGCTCCTGAGTCCTTCACCTTCTTCGAAAGGCCGTCATGCGCATTCCCGAGAACCTGAGCTACACCAAGGAACACGAGTGGGTCCGTCTCGACGGCGACGTCGCGACCGTGGGCGTCACCGCGTTCGCCGCCGAGTCGCTCGGCGACGTCGTCTTCGTGCAGCTGCCCGAGGCGGGCGACACCGTGACCGCGGGTGAGTCCTGCGGCGAGATCGAGTCGACGAAGTCGGTCAGCGAGCTGTTCTCGCCGGTCAGCGGCGAGGTCACCGAGGTCAACCAGTCCATCGTCGACGGTCCTGAGGTCGTGAACGCCGACCCGTACGATCAGGGCTGGCTGTTCCGCGTGCGGACTGCGGACCTGCCCGAACTGCTGGACGCAGCCGCCTACGCCGCACTGACCCAGGAGGACTGAGGAAGAATGGGCTCGTTCGACGCTGACCTGTCCACTGTAGACCCGGAGGTGGCCGAGGCGGTCGCCGCCGAGCTGCACCGCCAGCAGTCGACGCTGGAGATGATCGCCTCGGAGAACTTCGCGCCCGCCGGCGTGCTGGAGGCGCAGGGCTCCGTGCTCACCAACAAGTACGCCGAGGGCTACCCCGGCAGGCGCTACTACGGCGGGTGTGAGCACGTCGACGTCGTGGAGACGCTGGCGATCGAGCGGGCCAAGGAGCTGTTCGGCGCCGAGCACGCCAACGTCCAGCCGCACTCCGGTGCGCAGGCCAACGCCGCCGCGATGGTCGCCCTGCTACAGCCCGGCGACACGATCCTCGGGCTGGATCTCGCGCACGGCGGGCACCTGACCCACGGCATGAAGCTCAACTTCTCCGGCAAGCTCTACAACGTGGTCGCCTACCATGTCGACAAGGAGACCGGCCTCGTCGACATGGCCGAGGTCGAGCGCCTCGCCGCCGAGTACAAGCCGAAGCTGATCATCGCGGGCTGGTCGGCGTACCCGAGGCAGCTCGACTTCGCCGAGTTCCGGCGCATCGCCGACTCCGTGGACGCCAAGCTGATGGTGGACATGGCCCACTTCGCGGGCCTGGTCGCCGCCGGGCTGCACCCGAGCCCGGTGCCGCACGCCGACGTGGTGACCACCACGACGCACAAGACGCTCGGCGGCCCGCGCGGCGGCATCGTACTCAGCCGTGCCGAGTACGCCAAGAAGATCAACTCGGCGGTGTTCCCGGGGCAGCAGGGCGGCCCGCTCGAGCACGTGATCGCGGGCAAGGCCGTGGCGCTGAAGATCGCCGCGAGCGAGGAGTTCCGCGAGCGGCAGCAGCGGGTGCTGGAGGGCGCGAACATTCTGGCCGAGCGACTGTCCCAGCAGGACTGTTCCGATGCGGGGGTTCGCGTGCTGACCGGCGGAACCGACGTGCACCTGGTGCTCGTCGACCTCGTCGGGTCCACATTGGATGGCAAGCAGGCCGAGGACCGGTTGCACTCCATCGGGATCACGGTGAACCGCAACGCGGTGCCGTTCGACCCGCGCCCGCCGATGGTCACCTCCGGTCTGCGGATCGGCACCCCGGCGCTCGCCACGCGCGGCTTCGGCGCCGACGATTTCACCGAGGTCGCCGACGTGATCGCGCTGGCGCTGCGCCCCGACTTCGACGAGTCGACCCAGCGGGACCTGGGGGCACGCGTGGAGGTGTTGGCGAAGAAGCACCCGCTTTACGCGAACAAGGGCTGAGTCCGCCTTACACTCGCGGGAGGAAGGACACCGCGAGGAGGCACCGTGAGCGCTCAGCCCGGCAGGGACGTCGCGCACGGTGCCGAGGGCGGGATCAGCGCGGGGGAGGCGCTGTTCCGCCCCGTGCGGGCGGGCAACGCCTTCGAGGAGACCGTGGAGCGGCTGTTGCAGGCCGTGCGGCTCGGGGTCGTGGGCGCGGGCGAGCGCCTGCCCGCCGAGCGCGAGCTGGCCGAGCGGCTCGGGATCAGCAGGGTGACCCTGCGAGAGGCGATCCGCGCGCTCGCCGACGCCGGGTACGTGGAGTCGCGGCGCGGTCGCTACGGCGGCACGTTCGTCAACGAGGTCCTGCCCGTGCCCCCGTCGCCCGCTCGCATGCGGGACCCGGGCGTGCTCGAGGACACCCTCGCGTTGCGGCACGTGCTGGAAACCGGGGCGGCGGAGCTGGCCGCGGCGCGGTCGCTCTCGCCCGCAGACCGGCGGCACCTCACGGGCACGCTCGCCGAGGCGTGCACCACCAGCGTCGACGACTACCGGCGCCGCGATTCCCGACTGCACCTGGCGATCGCGGAGGTCACCGGCTCGGCGTCGCTGACCTCCGCGGTCGCCGACGTCCGCATGCGCGTGAACCAGCTGCTCGACGAGATCCCGCTCCTCGAACCGAACCTCGAGCACTCCAACGCGCAACACGAGGCGATCGTGGACGCGATCCTGGCCGGTGACCCGGCCGCCGCGCGCGGCGCGATGGCCGAGCACGTGGAGGGCACCGCGTCGCTGCTGCGCGGCTTCCTGGAGTGACCCCGGTTCGCGAGTCCCCCGCTCCAGCCCGCGAGTCCCCCGCTCCGGATCGCGAGTTGCCCGCTCCGGCTCGCGAGTTGCCCGCTCCGGATCGCGAGTTGCCCGCTCCGGATCGCGAGTTGCCCGCTCCGGATCGCGAGGCCTGCGTTCCCGACGCCGAGTCGTGCGTTCCCGGTCGCGCTCCGATGCCGGAACGCACAACTCCGCCGTCCTGAATGGGGGACTCGCCGTCCTGAGCGGGGGACTCGCCGTCAGGAGCGGGGGACTCGCGGGGCGGAGCGGGGGACTCGCGCGGTGGTCAGCCGGTGACCAGGGCGATCGCCAGGCCGTCGTAGCCCTTGACGCCGACGGTCTGCAGGGCGGTGGCGTCCACGCGCGGCTCCGCCGCGATCAGCTCGGTCATGTGCTGCGTGCCGCGCACGGACGGGTCCTCGCTGCGCTGGTCGGCCACGGCGCCGCCGCGCACGACGTTGTCGATCACGATCACGCTGCCGGGCCTGGTCAGCTCCAGCGCCCACCGGAAGTACTCCGGATTGCTCGGCTTGTCGGCATCGACGAACACCAGGTCGAAGGGCGCCTCATCGTGCAGCTGCGGCAGGGTGTCGAGCGCGCGGCCGACCCTCAGGTCGATGACGCCGTCGAGCCCGGCGTTGGCGAAGTTGCGCCGCGCGACCTCCGCGTGCGCCGGGTCTACCTCGAGGGTGACGACCTTGCCGTCGGCTGGCAGCGCCCTGGCGAGCCAGAGCGTGCTGTAGCCGCCCAGCGTGCCGATCTCCAGTATCGAGCGGGCGCGGGCGATGCGGGCGAGGAGATGGAGGAACTTGCCCTGGTTGGGGGCGACGGCGATGGGCGGGAGGCCGGCGGCCTCACCGGCCTGCAGTGCGTCGTCGAGTACGGGGTCCGGTGGGACGAGCTGAGTCCTGAAGTAGCCGTCCACCGCGTCCCAGGTTTCCTGCGTCATGAGGCGAGCCTAGGGGATCGGGGCTCGCCTCGAGCGTCCACAGTGGAACGCGACTGGTCACTCGTCTTCGGTCTCGGGGTCCTCGCCGGAGCGCGCCACCTGGACCACCGCGTCGCGCAGTGCGGCGCGCAGGCGCCCGACGTCCAGCGGGGCGAGGACGGCGGCCTCACCCGGTGGTGCGACGAGCACCACCCGCTCGCTGCTGACGAAGACGGTCAGCTCCCTTTTCCTGCCCGCCAGATCCCGGCAGGAGATCGCCCATTCATCCCGCACCGCCACGTCGATCGCCTCTCGTCTCGTCCCGGTGTTCTTCGTGCGTGCGACTGTGCGACGGGCGTGCCCCGCGACCATGACGCGAAAAACCGCGAAACTGACATATCAGTTTTTCAGGCTCCGGCGTTACGCGCCACGGGTGTAGCGTCGAGTGGCCCACGTCACGGCTTCGTTCGGGGAGGGATCAGGGATGTCCGAGCCCAAGCGCATCGTCATCGTCGGCAGTGGACTCGCGGGTGCCACGGCGGCGGCCCGGCTGCGGGAACGCGGCTACGGGGGTGAGGTGCTCGTGCTCGGTTCGGAGTCACATCGCCCGTACGAGTTACCGCCGTTGTCCAAGGGACTCCTGCTGGGGGACACCGACGAACCCGACTGGGTGCGCGAGGAGAAATTCTACGCCGAGCACGACATCGACCTGCGCGGCGGCGTGACGGCCACCCGCGTCGACCCGGGGGAGCGCATGGTGCTCGACGCGCAGGGCGGCGAGCACCGGTACGACCGGCTGTTGCTGGCCACCGGCTCGCGCCCGCGCTCGCTGCCCGTGCCGGGCGCGGACCTGCCGGGGGTACGCACGCTGCGAACCCTCGACGACGCGCTCTCCCTGCGCTCGGCTTTCGAGGACGCCGAGCGGGTGGTGATCATCGGAGCGGGGTGGATCGGCACCGAGGCCGCTGCCGCGGCGCGCAAGCACGGTGCCGAGGTGACGGTGGTCGACCAGGTCGCTCTGCCGCTGCGCACCGTGCTGGGCGACGAGGTGGCGACCGTGTTCCGCGACCTGCACACCGAGCACGGCGTGAACTGGCGCCTCGGTGCGACGCTCGCCGAGCTGACCGGGGACGCCGGGGGTGTGCGTGGCGTCCGGCTCGGCGATGGCACGGAGCTGCCCGCGGACGTGGTGCTGCTCGCGGTGGGCGTGGCGCCCAGGGTGGAGCTGGCCGACACGGCGGGCCTCGAGCTGACCGGCGACGGCGGGGTCGCGGTGGATGCGGGGCTGCGCACGGCGGCGCCCGACATCTACGCCGCGGGCGACATCGCCTCCCATTTCCACCCGCGTTACGGCCACCGGGTCCGCGTCGAGCACTGGGCCAACGCCAAGAACCAGGGCGGGCACGTCGCCGCGAACCTGGTCGGCGAGAACGAACCGTATCTGCGCAGCCCGTACTTCTTCACCGACCAGTACGACCTCGGCTGCGAGTACCGGGGCATCGCCGACCCCGCCGCCGACGAGCTGGTGGTGCGCGGCGACCTCGCGACCCGCGAGTTCATCGCGTTCTGGCTGCGCGGGGGACAGGTGACCGCGGCGATGAACGTCAACGTGTGGGACTACGGCGACGAGCTGCAGAAGATCGTCGACGGCCGCGTGACCGTGTCGGCAGGGCAGCTACGCGACGCCGACCTCGGCGAGCTGGTCTGAGCCACGCCGCCGCGTGAGCGTGCCGACGCTGACCAGCCCGAGCCCGGCGAACGCGGCCATGAGCAGTGCCATCGGCAGCGCCGAGCCCTCACCGGCGAGCCCGGCGATGGGCGAGGTCAGCCCGCCGACGGTGAACTGGAGCACGCCAAGCAGGGCCGATGCGGACCCGGCCATCTCCGGGTGGTCGGCGAGCGCCAGTGACGTCGCGTTGGGCATCACGAGGCCGACGCTGGCGACCGCGACGAACAGCGGCGGCAACACCCCGCCCAGCCCGAGCCCGGCCAGTGAGGCGAGGACCATCGCGAGGGCTCCTGCGGTGCCCGCGACCAGCCCGGTGACGAGCAGCGTGTGCTGGCGGAACCTGGCGACGAGCCTGCCGTTGACCTGGCTCGCCAGCACGAGCCCGACGGCGCCGCCGCCGAAGACGAGGCTGTACTGCTGCGGGCTGAGGCCGTAGGTGCCCTGGAGCACGAACGACGACGCCGAGATGTAGGTGAACATCGCGGCGAAGGCAAGCCCGGCGCCGAGCGCGTAGCCGACGAAGACGCGGTCGCGCAGCAGGCTCAGGTAGCCACGGAGAACGCCCGCGGGTCGCGCGGGCCTGCGCCGGTGGGCCGGAAGCGTCTCTGGCAGGGCGAACGCGGCGACGATCAGCAGCAGCGCGCCGAACGCGGCCAGCGCGCCGAAGATGCCCCGCCACGACGTCAGTGAGAGCAGCTGCCCGCCGAGCACGGGGGCGAGGATCGGGGCGAGCCCGGTGACCAGCATGAGCATCGAGAAGAACCGGGCCATCTCGATGCCGGAGAAGAGGTCGCGCACGGCGGCGCGGGCGATCACCATGCCGGCGGAGGCGCCGAACGCCTGGAGGACCCTGGCCGCGATCAGCAGCTCCACCGTGGGGCTGAGCACGCACAGCAGGGACGCGACGACGAACAGGGCGACGCCGGCGAGCAGCGGCTTGCGCCTGCCGAAGGCGTCGGAGAGCGGGCCGAGCACGAGCTGCCCCGCGCCGACGCCGAGCACGAACGCGGCCAGCGTGAGCTGCAGCGTGGCGTCGCCGGCGTGCAGGTCCTGCGCCATCGCGGGCAGCGCGGGCAGGTACATGTCGATCGACAGCGGGCCGAAGGCGGTGAGCCCGCCGAGCACGAGCGCGTAGCGGGCGGTCCGCAGTCGTCCCGGGGAAGCCGCTGGTTGTCCGATGTCCGTGCTCGTGCTCATGGCAGAGAGAACTTGCGTAGCGGTACTAAATATTCCGGGCGAGGCACGGATGCTCCCGTGCACGCTCTTGAGAGCACGTCCAGGCCCGAGGGAGCGCGTCGAGCGAACGACCGGTGAGGAGGCGCGCGATGATCCTCGAAGAATGGGCTGACGTGCCCGTGGCCTTCTGACCGCGGCGGGGCGGCCCTCCGGCGAGGTGTCCTATCGTCGGGTGACCCGTGCGACGGACGAACCGAAGGAGCCCGCGTGGCCGATCTCGCCGAGCAGCTGGCGCGGGCCCTGGTGGTCCGGCTCGACCAGCTCGCGGACGAGCTCGTCGCGGACATCCTCGCGGAGAACCCCGGCTACCATGACGCCGCGCTGGTCACGCTGGCCGAGCTGCGCCGGTCGTGCCGCAACAACCTGGAGCGCGTGCTGCAGCTGCTCGGTGACACGGTTCCCCGCGGCGAGGACCCCTACGACGCGGCCACGGTCACCGGCTCACGGCGCGCCGAGCAGCGGGTGCCCCTGGACTCCGTGCTGCGCTCGTTCCGTCTCGGCGGCCGCGTCCTGTGGCGGGGGCTCGTGCGGATCGGCAAGGAGAGCGACGACATCGATCGCGACCGGTTGCTCGACGTCGCCACGACCGTGTGGACGGTCGTGGACGAGGCGTCGTCGGTCGTCGCGCGCGCCTACCGCGACACCGAGCTGCAGCTGCGCAGGCTCGACGACCACCGGCGTCAGTCGCTGGTCGGCGACCTGTTGCGCGGCCGGGGCCGAGAGGCCGGCTTCGCGGGGCAGGCCGCGGCCGAGCTGGGGCTCCCTCGTGAGGGCGACTACGTGGTGTTCGTGGCCGACTCCGCCGCCGATGGCACGCCCGGGCTCGCGATGCCGCAGGACACCCTCGCCGGGTACGGGATCAGGTCGGTCTGGGAACCGAGGGACCAGCACACCGTCGGTCTGGTCGCACTCGAACGCCGCGCACTGGACGGCGTGCTGGAGCTGCTGCGCGGCGGGGTGCGGGCCCGGGTGGGCGTGAGCCCGGAGGTGCGGGGGCTCGCGGAGGTCGGCGTCGCGCACGACCTCGCGCTGCTGGCGCTGCGCACGCTGCCGTCCGGGACGACCGGGCTCGCCGTGCTCGACGAGCGGCTGCCCGAGGCGCTCGTCGCCCGCTCACCCGAGCTGGCGCGGCGGCTCCGCGCCGGCGTGCTCGGCCCGCTGCTGCGGCTGCCCGAGCACGAGCGCGAGGTGCTGCTGGAGACGCTCGCGGCCTGGCTGGAGACCAACCGTTCCGCAGCGGCAACGGCCGCGCGGCTCTACTGCCACCGCAACACCGTGCTCAACCGGCTGCGCAGGCTGGAGGCCGTGTTCGGGCACTCGCTCGACGACCACCGGACCGCGCTGGCCCTGTCGCTCGCCCTGATCGCCCACCGCGACGGCGTGCGCTGACACCAGCGGCAGTGAAGGCCACCTTCACCGCGTGGAATCGGGCACAGTGGCGCGGAGCGTTTCCGTCTGGGCGGTGGTGGGAGACGGGCGGGCGCGGGCAGGGTGGCCTTCATTGCGGTTGCCGGGGCGGGTTCAGTACCAGGCGGTGCGGACGTCCACGGTGCGCACCTTCGCCGTGGCGCCCTTCCGGTTGGGCATCGTCCACACCGGCTCGGACACGTCGGGCAGGCCGTAGAGGAAGTCGGCGTGGCCGCAGCCGTACGTCGGGGGGTCGCCCTCCAACGACGGCGGGTCGCCCTTCAGGCCGATCACTCGCGCGCACTCGCGGCCGTCCGCCAGCTCGATGTACCACGGCGTCGCCTCCGGCGCGGGCGCGACCGGTGCGGCGGCGGGCGGGGCGCCGGGAGCCACGGGCGTGCGGTCCTCGATGAGGGTGAGGCGCACGGCCTCCTTGCGGGCCGGGTTCTGCAGGCACACGGCGACCTGGGGCACCCGGGGAGGGCCGAGGAAGCACGGGTCGTGCAGCACCTGCAGCTCGCTGGTGCAGCGGCGCGCGACCGGGTTCGCGACGACCACCACCGAGGGCGAGCAGATCGCCTCCACGTCCTCCAGGATCGTGACCTCCGGCGAGATCTCCCCGGTTTCGGTGAACGGGTTGGTCAAAACCGCCTGTGTGGTCGTGACGGGTGCCGTCGCGCCCTGCTGCGGCTCGTTGCCGCTGGTGCAGGCGGTCAGGACCAGCAGCAGCACCGCGAGCCCGGTTCCCCACCTCAGCGCGTTGTGCCGCACGGACTGCCGCCTCCCGTCCTCAGGCGCGCCCCGTTACGGCGCGCGATCGACGGTCCGAGCCTAGCCCGATGGGGTGCCGTCGGCCGCGCCTGCCCCGTGCCCGCTCCCGTGTTGCCGACACGCGCGCCGAAAAAGGAGCAAACTGGAGGAATCGCCGTCCGAATCCGCTCAGGGGAAGGCAGACAGATGGAGCACTCCCGCATCCTCGCCTTCTCCGCCGCCGGGCTCGGCATTCTCGCGGCCATCGTCGCCTCCGACGCGTGGTGGTTCCTCCTCGGCCTCATCGCCTTCCTGCTGCTGTTCCTCACCGGAGAGGTCTCCGGCGAATGACCACGCGGGAGGATGACCTGACGCCCACCGAGGTCGTCAGAAGGTGTCGCGACAGCTACCTCGCGCGGGAGCGCGCCACCGCGGTCGCTGATCGCCGACGACCTCGTCTTCACCAGCCCCAGCACGACCGCACCCACTCCGATCCACAGTGGACACCTCACCCGCAGAGCCGGATGACGTCGCCCAGCCGATCCTGATCGCCCGCGGGAAGGCGGCGCTCGGCGTGCAGCATCCGTGCCGCCTGCGCGAGGTGCCGCCGGTCGTCGGCTGTGCCCGTGTCGCCGTAGTAGGCGGGCAGCAGCAGGCACAGCGACCGCAGGTCCCCGCGTGCGCAGAGGTCGCGGAGCAGCGCCTCGGCGCCGGCCGAGGCGGCCGACGGTTCGACTGCGCCCGTGCCGCGCAGACCGTCGGCGATGCTGTAGCGCAGCCAGTCGCGGTAGGGCCCGGCGGGGACGTCGGCGAGGTGGTGCGCGGCGAGCCGGAAGTGCTCGCCCGCGGCCGCCGGGTCGCCGAGATCGCGGTGGCAGCGGCCGAGGTTGGCGTGCAGCGAGGCGTAGAACCCGGTCACGCGCTCGTCACCGACGCGATCGGCCAGCCGCAGGCACTCCGCGTTCCAGTGCAGGGTCAGCTCGGGCGTCGGCTGGTGCCGGGCGAGGTAGTGCGCGGCGACGCACGCCTCGTCGTCGCCGGTGGCGGCAGTCCAGGCCTTCTCGTACAGGGCGCGGGCCGCGTCGTCGTCGCCGCCCGCCTCGGCGGCCATGCCCTCGGCGCAGAGACGTACGACGGGGTTGTCGGGGTTCATGGTGTTCCTTTCAGGGAAGAGCGACGGGCATGACGAGGGTGGTGAAGCTGCCCTGGTCGGCGGAGCGCACCACCACGGGACGGTCCGGGGCGGCGATCTCGAGCAGGACGTCCGGCCCCACGCCGGCCTCCAGCGCGGCGCCGAGCACGGCCGGGTCGAACGCGACGCGCACCGGCCCAGAGCACACGGCGGGCAGCGTGACCTCGCCGAGCACCAGCTCGTCGGCGCCGATGGCGAGCACGGCGGGTGAGGCGCACGTGGCGAGCGCGTCGCGCAGGGCGACTCGGCCGGTGAGCACGCGGTGCACCGGTGCGTCGAGGCCGCGCAGCATGTCGCGGTAGGCCGGGAAGGTTCCTCCGGCCACGGGCAGTGCGTGGGTCTCGCCGCCTGCGTTCAGGCACCCCGGCTCGATGGTCACCTCGGGCTTGCGGGTGGCCCACGCCGCCGCGGTGACGAGCGCGTCGGCGGGGACCAGCAGCTCGGCCGGTCCGCCGTCGACGGCCAGCGGCCGCAGCTCCCGGACGGCGAGCCGGTAGCGGTCGGTGGCGATCAGGCGCACCTGGGTGTCCGCGAGCTCGATCAGCACGCACCGCAGCTCGGGGAACTCCCCGCCGCGGGCCGCGGCGGGCACGACCTGACGCACGGCGCTGGCCAGCTCGGGGCCGCCGACGCGGGCGCGGACCGGGCCGCACGGCGGCAGGTCGCGCAGCAGCGCGCCCAGCGCGGCGTGCGCGGCGTCGGACTCCGAGCGCAGCCTGGCCGCGTGCGCGGCCAGCACCTCCCGCGCCCTATCGGGCGAGCCGTCGAGCACCGCCGTGACGTCGGCGAGCGGGACCCCCGCGGCCCGCAGCCTGCGCAGGTGCACCGCCCGCTCCACCTGGTCGTCGCTGTAGTAGCGGTAGCCGGTGAGCGGGTCGACCCTGGCAGGGGCGAGTACGCCGCAGTCGTCGTAGAAGCGCAGGGCACTCGGGGTGAGGCCGACGCGGCGGGCGAACGCGCTGATGCTGTGCATGCCGGTGATTCTGGGCTTTCGACCGACTCGAAGGTCAACAGGCGGGTTCCGCGTAGGATCGCGCCACACGAGGACGTGGGCGATGCGGGAGGTGCACGTGGCCGAGCGGTTCGGCTTCTACCAGAACGAGATCTACCTGCAGGGCTACGGCGGGACGGCGCCCGCGTTCACGACCGACGCCACCAGGCTCGAGGACTCGGCCGCGAAGGTCATGGCACCGGAGCCGTTCTGGTACGTGGCCGGTGCCGCGGGCTCCGGCGCGACCAACCGGGCCAACCGGGAGGCGTTCGACCGCTGGAAGATCGTGCCGAGGATGCTGACGGGCGCCACCGAGCGCGACCTTTCGACCACCGTGCTCGGCACGCCGATGCCGGCGCCGGTGCTGCTCGCGCCCGTGGGCGTCCAGTCGATCGTGCATCCCGACGCGGAACGCGCCACCGCGAGGGCCGCATCCGGGCTCGGGCTGCCCGTGATCCTGTCCACGGCCTCGTCCACGAGCATCGAGGACGTCGCCGCCGCCTCCGGCGAGGGCCCGCGCTGGTTCCAGCTGTACTGGCCGGACGACCCCGAGGTGTGCGGCAGCATCCTGCGCCGTGCCAAGGAGTCCGGCTACACGGCGCTCGTCGTCACGCTCGACACGTGGACGCTCGCGTGGCGGCCGTGCGACCTCGACAGCGGCTACCTGCCGTTCCTCAAGGGCGAGGGGATGGCGGTGGCGCTCACCGACCCGGTGTTCCGCTCGCGGCTCGACCGGGCGCCCGAGGACGACCTGCCCTCCGCGGTGCTGCGCTGGATCGGCATGATCACGGGCACCGACCGCGCCTGGGACGCGCTGCCATTCCTGCGCGAGCACTGGGACGGGCCGATCGTGCTGAAGGGCATCCAGCACGTCGACGACGCCCGCCGCGCGGTGGACGCCGGGATGGACGGCGTGGTGGTGTCCAACCACGGCGGGCGCCAGGTGGACGGGGCGGTGGCCTCGCTCGACGCGCTGCCGGAGATCGTGGCCGCGGTGGGCGACCGCATCGAGGTGCTGTTCGACTCCGGCATCCGCACGGGTGCCGATGTGCTCAAGGCGCTCGCGCTCGGGGCGAGGGCGGTGTTGCTCGGCAGGCCCTACGTCTACGGGCTCGCGCACGGTGGCGAGGACGGCGTGCGGCACGTGCTGCGCAGCCTGCTCGCCGACTTCGACCTGACGATGGGGCTTTCCGGGCATCGCCGGGTCGCCGAGCTGAGCGGTTCGGTGCTGCGCAAGGCGTGAGAGCGCGGCGGGCCGGGAAGGACCCGCCGCGCGCTCACGACCTCACTCAGTCGGTGATGTCGTCGAAGCGGTGCGGCTCGAAGTTGTCCTTGCCCGGGTAGGGGTAGGTCAGCTTGCGGTGCACCGTCTCCGGCGGCGTCTGCTCGTAGGCCCAGTACTCGGTCTTGTCGTCGTTGGCCCACTTCTCGAAGATCACGACGTGCCCGGCGGCCCCACCGGTGCCCGGCCCGAGGTTGCCGATGATGTCGCCCTTCTTGAGCTCGTTCTTCTCGATCGGGTGTGACACGTCGGGCAGCGTCACGGTGCTCAGGCTGGTGTCGAGCCGCCACGCCATCGACACGTAGCCGGAGCAGTCGGTGCGGTAGCCGTCGTGGTAGTTCTCCATGCTGTACGGCACCGGGTCGTCGGACCACTTCTTCGCCCGGTCGATCACCTCGTCGCGCGTGATCGCGGCCGCCGTCCCCACGTCACCGCGCGGGGCGGCCGAGCCCCGCGCCGCCGAGCCCGCCGCGAGCGCCTTCAGCTCGTCGACGGTGCCGTTGAAGCGGTTGACATCCACCGGGCCGTCCACGCCGTCGACCGAGCCGGAGTCGCTGTACTGCCAGAACGTGTGGGCGTCCCAGCCGCCGATCGAGGACGGCTTGTCCACCCCCCATTCGGCGATCCACAGTGGATTCTCGCTGAACTCCTCGGTGTTGCCCGTGCAGTCCTTCCAGAAGCTCGGGCTGGTGTAGATGATCCCATCGCGTTTGGTCTGTTCCTTGACCTCGGCGAGGAACGCCTTGATCCAGTCGCGCATCTCGCCCGCGCTGAGCCCGTAGCAGGCCGAGCCGTCCGGGTTGGCCTCCATGTCCAGCACCGGGGGCAGGGACTTGCCGTCGGCCGAGTAGTTCACGGTCTCCAGGAACCGCTGGGCCTGGTCGGCCGCCGCGCCGCTGCCCGGCCTTGCGAAATGGTACGCGCCGCGGATCAGCCCGGCGTCGGCGGCGCCCTTGTACTGCGTGTCGAAGTCGGGGCTGGTGAACGACGTGCCGTCGGTGGCGAGCACGAACGCGAACTCCTGCCCGTCCGCCTTGACCGCCTCGAAGTCGACCGTGCCGTTGTGGTTGGACACGTCGATGCCGGGCGCGTCCTCCGCCGCCTGCGCGCCCGGCACGCCGAGCACGCCGACCAGCACGGCCGCCGCGGAGCCGAGCGCGAAGATCTGCTTCTTCCGAGCCATCAGGACCCCCAAGCGCAGTGGATGTGTGTGTCGTGGCCCGCGTCGCCCGGCCCCAGCACCTCGGTGGCGCCCAGGTCCTCGCACGCCTTCTGGAAGTCGTCGACCTTGCCGTTGCCGGAGCCGACGGCCTCGCCGTCGATGCGGTCGACGTCGAACGCGGTGCCCGCGTAGTGGTAGGAGGTGGAACTGTGGTCGCCACCCGCGATCGTGGTGACGCGGAACGAGTAGTCCCCGCCGAGCGAGACCATGCCCTCGAGCAGGTTGGTGGACAGCTCGACCTCGGTGACGCCGACGTCGCTCCACGGGCTCGTTCTGGCCGGGTTGCCCTCCGAGGTGTCGACGACGTTCTGCCTCGCGGTGGACTCCGGGTGGTCGTTGCCGCTCACATGGCTGTCCAGCAGCGTGATGCCGTCGTCGGCGAGGATGTCCTTCGCCAGGTCCTGCCGCGAGGCCGCCGCGGCAGGTTCCGCGGCCAGCAAGGGCAGCACGACGGCGGCCGTGATCGACGCCGCGGTGGTGATCGCTGTCTTGCGCACGCTTCTCTCCTTTCTCTGTCGCGGTGTGCCGGCGATCACCAGAGAAGGGGCGGGCGCTAAACGAAACCTAAAGCTTCCTTAAAGACGCTGGTCAGGCCGTTGCCGCCGCGGCGAGCGCGGAGAGGGCGTTGCGCTCGCACCGGCGGTAGCCGAGCCGGGCGAAGATGCCGGCCGCGGCGCGCAGTGCGGCGATCGCGGCGTCGCCGTCCCCGTGCCGCGCCCACAGCCTCCCGAGCCCGAGCAGGGCGTAGCCCTGCCCACGCCAGTCGTCGAGCGCCTGGAACACCTGCCTGCACGCGGCGAGGCTCAGCTCCGCGCGCTCCGGCAGCTCCTGGTCGGCGTACAGCTCGCCAAGGGAGTACAGGACGTATGCGCGGGCGTGCCGGTGTCCCAGCTCCGTGAACAGCTCGCACGCGCGCGTGAGCGAGCGTTCCGCGTCGGCGAGGCGCCCGGTGGCGCGGTCCAGCTCGCCGAGCGAGCGCAGCACGTGGGCCTCCCAGTGCACGTCGGCGTGCTCGCGGGAGATCTCCAGCGCCGTCGCCAGCCGTGCCCGTGCCTGCTCGTGCTCCCCGCGCCAGCGCAGCACGTCGGCGAGCCGCTTCTCGGCGCGCGCGACCCCGCGCAGCGAGCCGAGCGACTCGGCGACCTGACGGCTGTTGGTGAAGCAGTCCTCGGCGGCGGTGAGGTCGCCGATGTCGGCAAGCAACGAGCCGAGCTGGTCCAGCGCGTCGGCCCGGCACTGGCGGTCCCCGCACAGTTGCGCGAGCAGCAGCGCCCTGCGCAGGTCCTCACGGGCCCGGTCGAGCCTGCCGCGTTCGATGTCGACATCGGCGCGTGCGGTGAGCACCCGCGCGAGCCCTCGGTCGTCGCCGAGTTCCTCGAACGCGGCGCTCGCCAGCGCGTAGTAGCGCGCGGCGACCCCGGCGCGCCCGCTCTCCCAGCGCAGGTCGCCCAGTGCGCACAGGCTCATCGCCTCGGCCCCGCGGTCACCCGTGCGGCGTGCGGCGAGCAGTCCGAGCACGGCGACGTCGCGCACGCCCGGGTCGTCCGGGCGGCGCTCGGCCAGCCCCGCGAAGGCGTCGGCCAGCAGCCACGTGTGCCGCCACCAGCCGGTGCGGTAGGTCCAGCGGGTCAGCGCGACGAGGTTGCCGCTCTCCTCGTGCCGCCAGCCGCCCGGATCGGCCTGCACCGCTCGCTCGGTGGCCGAGCTCGCGGGAGCGGGCGGCGCGGCGGGCGGGAACCGGCTGGCCCTCAGCTTGTCGTGCGCGCGGCCCGCCAGCGCGAGGTAGCCGTGCACGAGCCGTTCCATCGCCTCGCCGATCCCGGGCTCCTCCTGCTCGGCGGCGAACGCGGCGATGAGGTCGTGCAGCCGGTAGCGCACGAGTCCGGCCGCATCGCGCCCGCAGACCTGCAGCAGCTGCGCGTCGACGAGCCCCTCGCAGACGTCCCTTGCGGTGTCGGCCGGGCAGTCGAGCAGTGTCGCGACCGTCCAGCGCGTGCAGGTCGGCAGCCCGGCGTGGCCGAGCAGGCGCAACGCCCGCCGCTGCGGTTGCGGGCACTCGGCGTAGCTCACGTCCACCGTCGCGCGCACGTCGAGGTCGCCCGCGCGCAGCTCTCCGAGCCCGCGATGCCGGTCGGCCACCCTCGCCACCAGGTCGGCGATCGGCTCGTGAGCGTGGGCGGCGAGCTTCGCGCCGACGATCCGCACGGCCAGCGGCAGGCCGCCGCAGAGCCGCACCAGCTCTCGCGCCCCGGCGGGTTCCGCGTCGAGGCGTTCCCGTCCGGCCAGCGCGGCGAGCAGGTCGAGCGCCTCGGGCTCGGTCAGCTCGGGCAGCTCAACGGTTCGCGCGCCCTCGAGCCCGAGCAGGCGCCTGCGGCTGGTCACCAGCACCGCGCAGCCGCTGCCACCGGGCAGCAGCGCGCGTACCTGCTGCTCGTCGCGCGCGCCATCGACAAGCACGAGCACCCGCGAGGACGCCGTGCGGGTGCGCCACAGGTGCTGACGGTCGAGCAGCGCCGACGGCAGTTCGTCGTCGGTGACCCCGAGCGCGTGCAGGAACTGCCCGAGCACCTCGGTCGCGCTGCCGTCACCCGCCACGAGCTGTGCGTCGGGGAACCGCTCGCGCAGCTCGTGGGCGGCGTGCACGGCGAGCGCGCTCTTGCCGAGCCCGCCCTGCCCGCACAGCACGAGCACCCTCGGCGCGCTCGCGGGTTCGGTGAGCGCGCGCTCGATCTCGGCGAGAACCTCCGCGCGGCCGGTGAAGTCGGCGATGTCGGGTGGCAGTTGTGCGGGCGCGACCCTCGGCCGTTTCGGGCTGCCCGCCGTGACCCGGGGGCGGAGCCCGGCGACGGCGTCGAACAGCCTGCGACCCGGCCGGACACCGAGCTCCGCGGCCAGCGCGGCCCGGGTCCGCTCGAACACCGCGAACGCCTCGCCCTGACGGCCGGCAGCGGCGAGCGCGGTGACGAGGTGTGCGGCGAGCGCCTCGTTGGTCGGCTCGGCGGCCACCTGCCCGCGCAGCTCCGCGATCACCTCGCGGTGCCCGCCGAGAGCGAGGTCCAGCGCGACGCGCTGCTCCAGCACGGCCGCGCGCTGCTCGTCCAGCCAGGTCGCGTGCGCGCTCACGACGGCGCCGCCGGTCACGTCCTGGAGTGCGGGGGCCCGCCACAGCTGCAGCGCCTCCCGCAGTGCGTGCGCTGCGCCCTTTGGATCGCGTTCCCCGGCGAGCCGGTGCCCGCGTTCGGCCAGCGCGAGGAAGCGGGCCTGGTCGAGTGCGTCGTCGGGCACCTCGAGCCGGTAGCCGCCCCGGTAGGTGCGCAGCACCTGGCGGGGGTCGCGAGCGGGAACGCCAGGGGCGAGGAGCTTGCGCAGCCCGGACACGCACATCTGCACCATCACGGTGGCGGAGTCGGGCGCGCAGTCCGGCCACAGCTCGTCGACGAGCGTGCTCGTGGGCACCGCCTCGTTGGCCTGGATCAGCAGGGTAGCCAGCACGGTGCGGTGCTGGCCGGGCGACACCGTCTCGCCGTCGACCGTCAGCGGCCCGAGAACGCCGTAGCGGATCACGTGGCCCCCAGCGTCGGTTTTCCGTGATCTTCCGCATCGAGCGTGTCCCAGCGGGCCGGTGCCCGCAACACTTGCCGTTAAGCTGGGACGCGGTATGTCCACACGATCCCCCCTCGATGAGCTGCGATCCCGGCTGCCCGGACTCATGCTGCGCGACGAGCACCGGCTCCGCCGCCGGATCGACGGCGCCCGCAAGGCGCGTGACCGCGACGCGGTCGCCGCGCGGATCGCCGCCGACATCGACACCGCCGAGCAGCGGATCCAGCGGCGGCGGGCGGTGGTGCCGAAGATCGAGTACCCGGCCGAGCTGCCGGTCAGCCAGCGCAAGGACGACCTCGCCGAGGTGATCCGCGACCACCAGGTGGTGATCGTCGCGGGGGAGACGGGCTCCGGCAAGACCACGCAGCTGCCCAAGGTGTGCCTCGAGCTCGGGCTCGGCGTGCGCGGGCAGATCGGGCACACCCAGCCAAGGCGCCTCGCCGCGCGCACCGTCGCCGAGCGCATCGCGAGCGAGCTGAACACCGAGCCGGGCACCGTCGTCGGCTACAAGGTGCGCTTCACCGACACCTCCGGCGACGACACGCTCGTCAAGCTGATGACCGACGGCATCCTGCTCGCCGAGATCCAGCAGGACCGGATGCTGCGGCAGTACGACACGATCATCATCGACGAGGCTCACGAGCGCAGCCTCAACATCGACTTCCTGCTCGGCTACCTCAAGCAGCTGCTGCCTCGCAGGCCCGAGCTGAAGGTGATCATCACCTCGGCCACGATCGACCCCGAGCGGTTCTCGCGCCACTTCGACGACGCGCCCGTGGTGGAGGTGTCGGGCCGGACCTATCCCGTCGAGGTGCGGTACCGGCCGGTGGTCGACCCCGACGACCCGGACGGCGACCCCGACCGCGACCAGGTGCAGGCGATCGTCGACGCGGCGCGCGAGCTGATGGCGGAGGGGCCGGGTGACATCCTCGTGTTCCTCTCCGGGGAGCGCGAGATCCGCGACACGAACGAGGCGCTCACGGCGTTGCGGCTGCCCGACACCGAGATCCTGCCGCTGTACGCCCGCCTGTCTGCCGCCGACCAGCACCGGGTGTTCCAGCGGCATCGCGGGCGCCGGATCGTGCTCGCCACGAACGTCGCCGAGACGTCGCTGACGGTGCCGGGCATCAAGTACGTGATCGACCCGGGCACCGCGCGCATCTCCCGCTACAGCCACCGCACCAAGGTGCAGCGGCTGCCGATCGAGCCGGTGTCGCAGGCCTCGGCCAACCAGCGCAAGGGCCGCTGTGGACGGACCTCCGACGGCATCTGCGTCCGGCTCTACTCCGAGGACGACTTCGAGTCGCGGCCCGAGTTCACCGATCCGGAGATCCTGCGCACCAACCTCGCGTCGGTGATCCTGCAGATGACCTCGCTCGGGCTCGGCGACATCGCGGCGTTCCCGTTCGTGGAGCCGCCGGACCGCCGTCAGGTGACCGCGGGTGTGCAGCTGCTGCAGGAGCTCGGCGCGCTCGACACGGCGGCGGGCAGGCTCACCCAGATCGGCCGCCAGCTCGCCCAGCTGCCCGTGGACCCGCGCATGGGCAGGATGATCGTGGAGGCGGCGAAGAACGGCTGCGTGCGTGAGGTCATGATCATCGCCGCCGGTCTGTCCATCCAGGACCCGAGGGAGCGGCCCGCCGAGCAGCAGCAGGCGGCGACCCAGCAGCACGCGCGCTTCGCCGACCCGAACTCGGATTTCCTGTCCTACCTCAAGCTCTGGGAGTACCTGCGCGAGCAGCAGAAGACGCTGTCCAACAACCAGTTCCGCAAGCGGTGCCGCGCCGAGTTCCTGAACTACCTGCGCGTGCGGGAGTGGCAGGACATCTACAGCCAGCTGCGCCAGCTCGCCAAGCAGCTCGACATCACGCTCAACAGCGTTCCGGGCGACCCGCAGCACATTCACACGTCGCTGCTGGCCGGGCTGCTCTCGCACGTCGGGCTCAAGGACCCGGCGAAGGGCGACTACCTCGGCGCGCGCGGCACGCGGTTCTCGGTGTTCCCCGGCTCGGCGCTGTTCAAGAAGCAGCCGCGGTGGGTGGCCTCCGCCGAGCTGGTGGAGACGTCGAAGCTGTGGGCCCGCGTCAACGCGCGGGTGGAGCCTGAGTGGATCGAGCCGCTCGCGCAGCACCTGGTGAAGCGCAACTACTCGGAGCCGCACTGGGAGCGCAAGCAGGGTGCGGTGATGGCCAACGAGCGCGTGACGCTGTACGGCATCCCGCTTGTCGCGGGCCGAAAGGTGAACTACGGCCGCATCGACCCTGAGCTGTCGCGCGAGCTGTTCATCCGGCACGCCCTCGTGGAGGGCGACTGGGACACCGACCACCGCTTCTTCCGCGACAACCTGGCCCTGCTCGACGAGGTCGAGGACCTGGAGAACCGGGCTCGGCGGCGCGACATCCTCGTCGACGACGAGACGCTGTTCGCCTTCTACGACGAGCGCGTTGGCGCCGAGGTGGTGTCGGCGCGGCACTTCGACACGTGGTGGAAGAAGACGCGCCGGGAGCAGCCGGATCTGCTCAACTTCGAGAAGGCCATGCTCATCAACGACTCCGCGGACGCGGTGAGTGAGGCCGACTACCCGGACACGTGGACTCAGGGACAGCTGAGCTTCGCGCTGACCTACCAGTTCGAGCCGGGTGCCGACGCCGACGGTGTGACCGTCCACATTCCACTCCCGGTGCTGAACCAGGTGAGCGCCGACGGTTTCGACTGGCAGGTGCCGGGGCTGCGTGAGGAGCTGGTGACCGCGCTCATCAAGTCGCTGCCGAAGGCGTTGCGGCGCAACTTCGTGCCCGCCCCGGACACGGCGCGCGCGGTGCTGTCGAGAGTGGACCCGTCTCAGGGGCCGCTGCTGGACGTGCTCGCCCGCGAGCTGGAGGCACTGCGAGGTGTGGCCGTGCCGATCGACGCGTGGCAGCCGGAGGCGATCCCGCCGCACCTGCGCATCACCTTCCGCGTCGTCGACGAGCGCAGGCGCAAGCTCGCCGAGGGCAAGGACCTGGAGGCGCTGCGCGACCGCCTCGGCGACCGGCTGCGCAAGACCATCTCCGCCGCGGCCGACAGCGTCGAGCGGTCCGGGCTCACCACCGCGAAGTTCGGTGAGCTGCCGCAGGTGTTCCAGGCGAAACGGCGCGGGCACGAGGTGAAGGCGTACCCCGCGCTGGTGGACGAGGGCGAGAGCGTCGCCGTGCGGATGCTCGACACCCCCGGCCAGCAGCGCAAGGCCATGTGGGAGGGCACGCGGCGGCTGCTGCGGCTCAACGTGCCCTCGCCGATGAAGTACCTCAACCGCAACCTGAGCAACACCGCCAAGCTCGTGCTGACGCGCAACCCGCACGGCAGTGTCGCCGCGCTGCTGGAGGACTGCGTCGACTGCGCGGTGGACAAGCTCGTCGCTGAGGGCGGCGGCCCGGCGTGGGACGAGGCGGGTTTCGCCGCGCTGCTGGAGCGGGTCCGCACGAGTCTCAACGGGACGGTGCTGACCGTGCTGCGGGAGGTGGAGAACGTGCTGCGCGCGGCACACGACGTGGAGGCCCGGCTCGCCGACACACGCGGTGACGCGCTACGCGAGTCCCTCGCGGACGTCCGCGCCCAGCTGGACTCACTGGTGCACAAGGGTTTCGTCACCGAGACCGGCTACGACCGGCTGCCCGATCTCGTGCGCTACGTGCGCGCGATCGAACGCAGGCTGGAGAAGCTGCCGAGCGATCCTGCACGCGACGTCGAGCGGCTGCGGGAGGTCGACTGGCTGAGCCAGGAGTACCAGGCGGTGCTCGACACCGTGCCCCCGCGCACGGCGGTGAGCCCCGAGCTGGCCGAGATCCGCTGGATGATCGAGGAATTGCGGGTGAGCTTCTTCGCGCAGACGCTGCGCACGGCCTACCCGGTGTCGGTCAAGCGCGTGCTGCGTGCACTCGACGACGCGGGGGCCTGAGCGGCGCACTGGCGAGCGGGATGGTCGGACGCGGCCTAGCCTGGCTCGGGGCGGAGCTTTGCCACGAGTTCGCCTCTGCTGCGGACGCCTGCCTTGGTGAAGACGGACTTGAGGTGGTCCTGGACGGTGTATGCGGAGATGGCCAGGCGGTCGGCGATGTCCGATGTGGACCTTCCGGCGATCACCTCGTGGCAGATGTCGCGTTCGCGCGCGGTGAGCCCGTACGCGGCGAGCAGCAGGCCCAGCAGTTCCGAGCCGGACGCGCGCTCCACGGTGACCACCGTGTCGGCGGTGTCCTCGCCGGAGAGCAACCTGCTGGCGCGCAAGAGGATCCAGCCCCCCGAGGCGTCGCGCACCCTGGCCCGGAACGTGCCCGTGACCGCCGCACGCGCACCCGCCGCGACGGCGCGCAGCAGCACCCCGCACCGGCCTGGCGCGACCTCGTCGAGCTCCACCCGCCAGGACCCGGCCGCGGCCGTCGCCGAGCGCGGCACACCGTCCGCACCGACAACGAAGATCGCCTGCTCGTCAGGACCACGGGAGCTTCCGGTGCGGGCCGCGACGCGCGTGGCCGTGGCCAGCGCGGGAGCCACCGAGGCCACGAACTCCACCTCGCGATCGGTGAAGTCGCCGCGCCGCACCATGCCCGCGCCACCCCAGCAGGTGCCGTCGACGCGGAACACGGCACGCAGCTCGTGGCGCAGTCCCAGCGGCCGCCACACCTCGTTGACCCTGCCGCTGCGCTCGCGGTCACGCAGCGGCAGGTCCGACAGCCTCGCCACCGGCGCGGGCCGGGCGGCCAGCTCGGTGAACGTGTGCGGCTCGGTGCCGTCGTACTCGTAGGTCGCCAGCAGCGGCTCGTACCGGCGCGGGATGAGAGCGGGACCGCTGGTCATCGAGCTGATCACCGTGGTGTCCGGGTCCATCGACGCCCAGCAGGTC
Source organism: Prauserella sp. PE36 (assembly GCF_003311655.1). Lineage (NCBI taxonomy): Bacteria > Bacillati > Actinomycetota > Actinomycetes > Pseudonocardiales > Pseudonocardiaceae > Prauserella > Prauserella sp. PE36. Next base: position 111,283 of record NZ_QEQT01000088.1, read on the forward strand.
AGGTCGGTCGGCACGACCCTGCCGACCAGCTCGATGGCCGCTCGGTGCAGTTCGGTGACGCCGAGCCCGGTGGTGGCCAGCGCGGCGATCTCGCGTCGCGCGCCGAGCGCCCGACCCTCCCACATGGCCGAAGTATGCGCCTCGCGCGCGCCGCGCGGCACCCCACATTTCCGGGATGGAGCCTTCCCGCCGCGGTTCCTACCGTCGGCCCATGACCACGATGTATCTCTCCGGAGCGGGCGAGGGCGCCGAGCTGGACTCACCCGACGCGACGGTGACCGTGAAGGTGGGTGCCGAGCACACCGGCGGCGCGTACGAGCTGTTCGAGATCGACGCGCCGCGCGGCCCGACGGTGCCGCCCCACCGCACACCCTGGCTCGTCACCCACTACGTCCTGCACGGGCGCATGGGCGTGTTCGTGGACGGCGAGATCCACGACCTCGGCCCGGGCGCCTCCGTCACCATCCCCGCGGGCACGCCGCACACCTTCACCGTGCACACGCCGTCGGTGCGCTTCCTCGCGCTCAGCACGGGCGACGCCATGGGCCGCTTCTTCCGCGACGTCCACGAGACCGTGCCGCGTAACACCCCGCTGGAGAAGGCCGCTGAGCTGCTGGGCGACGTCGTCGCCCGCCACGGCGTGACGCTGGCGGAGTGGTCGCCGTGAACGTCGTCGCGCAGGTCTTCGCGGGGCTCGCCGCGTTCGTGCACGTCCTCGTGTTCGTGTGGGAGGCCCTGCTGTTCCGCCGCCCCTCGGTGCACAGGGGCATCTTCCGGGTCCCCGGCGAGGACGTGCCCGCCGTGCTGCTGTGGTCGTTCGGCGTCGGCTTCTACAACCTCTTCCTCGCCTCGGGCACGGTCCTCGGGCTGGTGCTGCTGAACACCGGCGACGAGGCTGTCGGCCGCGCCCTGGTGTTCTACACCTGCGGGTTCATGGCGCTCTCCGGCGTCGTGCTGTTCGCCGCCGACCGGATGGCGCTCGGCAGGCCGAGGGGAGCGGGGCTGAGCGGCGTCGCCGGACAACTCGGGCCACCGCTCGTCGTCTTCGCGACGGCGTTCCTCTAGTGCCCGCCGCCGGAAGTCTGTTGCTTTCGTCGGTGGATCGAGGTTAACGCAGCCAGCGGGAAGCTGGGCCACCGAATTATGTGGCGAGCTTCCGGCGGGGGGCACTAGGAGAGCAGAGCGAGCTGGATGACGTACACGGCCAGCGAGGCGGCCAGCAGGATCCAGCCGCAGTAGATCATCCGCTTGAGCGCCGTTGACCTCGCGAACGCCATCGGCGAGATCATGTTGGGTCCTGGGAACGGACCGAAGGTATCGGCCTGGCAGGAGCACAGCAGCACCACCGCCCACGCCTGCACCGGCACGCCCAGCGCCTCCGCCGTGGGGCCGAACACGCGGTCGATCACGATCACCTGCGCCGCCGACGCGCCGGAGATGCCGAGCCAGCCGATCAGGGCCACCACGATGAGGAAACCCAGCACGCCGAGCGCCTTGAGATCCGAGCCGAACCGCTCCAGCAGCACGTCGTACGGCTTGAGCTCCTCGACCACGGTGAGTAGCGCCGCCAGCATCCAGAACAGCAGGAACATGTCGACGAGCCGGCCGCAGCCCTCGTAGATCGCCTTGAGGATGGCGTTGACGGGCATGCGGGCCGCGACTCCGGTGACCACCGCCATCACGATGAGGGCGACGACGGCGAACGACGTGCCCGCGCGCGTGACGACGCCGTAGGCCACCAGCACCGCGAAGGTCAGCAGGAAGGCGATCGTGCTCCGGCGCGCACTCGGCGGCAGAGCCGTGTCCTGGTCACCGATCTCGCGCTCGTCGTAGTAGTCCTCCGCCGACACGGGGTGCCGCTGGCACCAGCGGATCACCACGAAACCGACCGCGAAGCACACGATCGTCAGCGGGCCGCCCGCGGTGAGCACGTACTCGGGGTAGCTCACGCCGGAGTACTCACGGATGGCGACCATGGAGCCCACGAACGGAGCGACGAACATGCCGCACGCGCCCCCGATGAACATCATCAGCGCGGTGCTGGAGCGGGTGAAGCCCAGCCGGGCCGCGATCGGGATCACGATCGGCGCCGCGATCGCGAACGCGCCGATGAGCGTGCCCAGCGCGATCACCAGGACTCCGGAGGCGATCATGATGCTCAGCTGGGCGCGGACGGGGGTGTCCACACCGAACCGGTCCACGATCATGCGCACCAGGTACGTCGCGCCGCGCGTGCGGGTGAGCACCTCGCCCAGCCCGGCGCCGAGCATGATGATCAGTCCGATCTCGACGATGTCCGAGCCGAGCGCGCCCCCGAGCATGCTTGCCGCGTCGATCGGATCGCTGTGCAGCAGCAGGAAACCCGACACCAGCGCGGCGACGCTGGCGAGCATGATGTCGAGGCCGATGAGCACGAGGATCGCGTAGATCGCGATCGGCGCGAGACCCCACAGCGTCGGTCCGTCCACAGTGAACCCGACCACCAGGCTCATTCCGAGCGAGAGCACGGTCAGCGCGATCTGGGTCGCTCTGCGTGCAGGCGAGACCCGTTCCCCGCTCTCGGGTCGCGGCGGCGCCGCCTGCTGCTGGACGTCGGACATGGGGCGGTCTCCCTCGGTTGGTTCGTTGGCGGGGACGTTAGCTGGCTAAAGTTGCGTCTGCAAGAAGCTACGCAACAGATATTGCATTCGGGTTTCCGGCTGCCGTAGCGTCACCTCGACGCCACAGGAGGGAATCCCGCATGACCCGCACGCTCGACCTGATCGTCCGCAGCGCCCACGTCGTCGACGCCGAAGGGGAGCAGGGGGTGGCCGATGTCGGCGTCGCGGACGGCGTCATCACGGCCGTCGAGCCGGAGCTGCCCGCCACCGCCACCCGTGAGCTCGACGCCGACGGGCTCGTACTGCTGCCGGGCGTGGTGGACAGCCACGTGCACCTCACCGACCTCGCTGGCAGCGACCCGGCAGGCCGCTCACCCGCGCACGAGCGGCTGGCGCGGGCGGGCGTGACCACGGCGGTGGAGTTCTTCGATTTCCGCACCGTGCTGGACCAGTGGCACGCGTCCGCCGCCGGGCTCACCATCCTCGGCCTGCAGGGCCTGCCCGCCTACAGCGACGGCACGCCGGCAGGCCGCGTTCGCGACGACGTCGGCGCGGCGCTTCGCGACGGTGCCGTCGGGATCAAGCTGCTCGGCGGGCACTTCCCGAGCACCCCGGACGCCTCCGCGCGCGCGATCGCGGAGGGCGCCGCCGCGGGCTGCTACGTCGCGTTCCACGCGGGCACCACCGCACACGGCAGCAACCTCGACGGCATGCGCGAGGCGCTGCGGCTCGCCGACGGCAGGCCCCTGCATCTCGCGCACACCAACGCCTACCTGCGCGGCGCGGTCACCGAACTCGTCGAGGAGAACCAGATCGCGCTCGCCCTGTTGCGGGAACATCCCGAGGTGGTCAGCGAGGCACACCTGGCGCCGCTCAACCTGTGCCTCGGCGCGCTCGACGGGGATCGATTCACCGACCACATCGTGGTCAACTGCCTGCGAATGGGCGGCTACTCCACGGACAGGGCCGGGCTGTTGCGGGCCTTCGCCGATGGCTTCGCGCACTGCCTGCGGCAGGAGGCCGGGCAGGCGGTTCCGGTCACGGGCGACGCGGGACGCGAGGTGTGGGAGAGCGACCCCGCTCGCGCGTCGCTGTGCTTCCCGGTGAACCGGCGGCTCTCCGGGTTCATGCAGAGTTGCGCGCGCCGGGACGCGAGCGGGACGCTGCGCTTCGACGGCACCGGTGACTTCGTGGTGGACGCCATCTCCTCCGACGGCGGTTACTGGCGCAACCTCGTGCTGGACCAGGGGCTCGCGCTCGTCCAGTTCGGTGCGCTGAGCCTGCCGCAGCTGGCCCACAAGACGAGCCGCGCGCCCGCCGCGTTGTTCGGCCTGCCCGGCAAGGGCCGGATCGCGCCGGGCTTCGATGCCGACCTCGTCGCCGTCGACAGTGGACGGAGGTCGGTGCGGCTGACCGTCGCGGGCGGCCAGGTGATCTTCGACGGCGAGCGTGTGGTCGGCACCGGCGGCACGGTGCTCACCACCGAGCACGGCACGGCAGCGCTGCGGGCCCGCCGCATCCCGCACCGCGTAATCGACCTCGCGGACAGCGACTTCCTCACGCGCGGCACACCCGTCGCCTGACCGCAGTGAAGGCCACCATGCCTGCGCTCAACGCAGTGAAGGTGGCCTTGCCTGCGTTCAACGCAGTGAAGGTGGCCTTCACTGCGGTCGGGGCGGGAAACGGCTACTTGGCGTCGGAGTAGGCGTCCACGATCGCCGCGGGCATGGGGAAGCGCACCGGGCAGGACTGGCCGAACACCCGGGCCGTGGTCTCCGCGACCGCGTCGGCCAGGCACGTTCGTACCTGCTCGGCCAGCCCGGCCGGGGCGTGCACCAGCACCTCGTCGTGCTGGAAGAACACCAGGTGCGCGGGCTCGGGAAGGCGCTGGCGCAGGGTGGCCAGCAGCACCGCCGTCCAGTCCGCCGCGCTCGCCTGCACGACGAAGTTGCGCGTGAACCGGCCCCAGTCGCGCGCGGCCCTGCGGGCCTGCTCCTCGTTCGCCGTGCCGCCCGTCAGCGTTCGCCACGCCGCCGAAGGCGGGGGCGAGGTCCGGCCCAGCCGGGACCGGACGATCTCGCCGCGCTCCCCGGCCAGCGCCGCGTGCTCCACATAGGACACCGCGGCCGGAAACCGTTGGCGCAGCAGGGCCAGCAGCGACGCCGCCTCGCCCGCGGTGCCGCCGTACATCGCCGAGAGCATCGCGATCTTGGCCCGGCCGCGGTTCTCGCCGTCGGCGCCCCTGCCGGGGAACATCGCCTCCGCGAGGCTGGTGTAGAGGTCGGCCGAGGCGGAGACGTCGGCGAGCTGCCGGTCGCCGGACAGCGCCGCGAGTATGCGCGGCTCCAGCTGCGCGGCATCGGCGACGACCAGTTTCCAGCCAGGGTCCGCGCGCACGCACGAGCGCAGCACGCGCGGGATCTGCAGCGCGGCTCCGCCCCGGCTGGCCCAGCGCCCCGACACCACGCCGCCGACGACGTACACCGGCCGGAACCGGTCGCCGTGCACCCACTGCTCGAGCCACGCCCACCCGTGCGCCGAGTGCAGCCGAGCCAGCTCCTTGTACTCCAGCAGCGGCGCCACGGCGGGATGCTCGACGTCCCGCAGCACATGGGCTCTCGCCGACGGGATCGAGATCCCGGCCCGGCCGAAAGCGCGCACGACACTGCCGGGGTGGTCGGGGTTGAGCGCCCGCCCGCCGAACGCGTCCTGGACCCGCTCGGCGAGTTCGGCCAGCTTGCGGGGCCGCTGCCCGTTCGGCACGCGCGGGCCGAGCAGCTCGGTGAGCAGCGCGTCGTGCAGGTCGGCGCGCCACGGCAGCCCATCGGCCGACATCTCCGCGGCCGCGAGCGCGCTGGCCGACTCCGCGGCCACGAGCAGGCGGATCCGCTCGGGGTGGGGGAGCAGGCCGATCCGGCGCTGCTGTTCGGCGAGCACCACCTCCATCGCGTCGAGCGCGCTGACCCCGGGTGGCAACCCGGAGCCGCGCGGGTCGAACAGCGTCGGCTGCTCGTCGAGGCCGGGGTGGGCCGCCCTCGGCTCGGCGGGAGGCTCGAGCCCTCGGGCCCTAGCGTAGGCGGCGGCGAGGCTGCGGGACTGCTCGTGGCGGCCCTCGTGGGCCAGCAGGATTCCCTCGATCAGGGAAAGATCATGACAGCGGCGCACCCGGACACCGCCCTCAAGCAGCACCGGGTAGTCGTGCTCGACCGACGCGAACACCCAGCGCGGGCGTAGCTCCCGCTCCCAGCGGGCGGCGTGTTCCACCAGCTCACCGGGGGAGAGCCGGGGCGGGGCGGGAAGTTCTCCTTCGAGCGCGCGCACGGCATGGACACCCTCCGCTTCCCGCGCGACGATCAGCTGCACGGTCCGATTCTGCGTGCGGGCACCGACAGGTTACGGTCGACGGTCGTAGCTACTAGCCGGTAGGTTGTGCTCGTCGAGCTCGAGGAGGTGCCCTGATGAGAAGGCCGCCCACCGTGGCCGAGTTGGTCGGCCGTATTTCGGAAACGGCTCGCAGCGTCGAAGTGCTGTGGCGCGCGGGACTCGTCCCGATCCCGAGGGTCGACGAGGGCATCCGCTCGCTGTTCGCCACGCGCCGTTACGGCCCGCTCGCCGGCGCCGTGCGCATCGCGGCCCACCGGGACCCGCTGGCCGTCGGCATCGTCGACGAGCGAGGCCCGCTCACGTTCTCCCAGCTCGACCAGCAGTCCAACGCGCTCGCTCGCGCGTGGTCCGAGCGCGGCGTGCGGCCGGGCTCGGCCATCGCAGCGCTCTGCCGCGACCACCGCGGCCTCGTCGTCACCATGCTCGCCGCTGGCAAGCTCGGCGCGCCGCTGCTGCTGATGAACACCGGCTTCGCCAAACCGCAGCTCACCGACGTCGCCGCCCGCGAGAAGGTGGAGGTGCTGGTCTACGACGAGGAGTTCACCGCGCTGCTCGACGGCATCGAGGGCGTCGACCGCTACCTCGCGTGGACCGACTCCGACCTGGCTGGCCACCAGGTCCCCGTGCTTGAGGAGATCATCGCGAGCACCGACGACCGGCCGCCGCCCGCGCCGGAGAAGCCGGGCGGGCTGGTGCTGCTCACCAGCGGCACCACGGGCACCCCGAAGGGCGCGCCGCGGCCCAGGATCTCTCCGCTGCACTCGGCGCAGTTCCTCGACCGCATCCCGCTGCGGGTCGGCGAGGCGACGTTCATGGGCGCGCCGCTGTTCCACGGCACCGGCATCTCGCAGTTCATCCTGTCCCTCGCGCTCGGCTGCAAGGTGGTGCTGCGGCGCAGGTTCAACGCCGAGGAGACGTTGCGCCAGGTCGCCGAGCACAAGTGCACGGCGGTCGTACTGGTGCCGACGATGCTGCAGCGCATCATCGACCTCGGTCCAGAGGTCATCGGCAGGTACGACACCTCCAGCGTGCGGATCATCTTCGTCGCGGGCTCGGCGCTGCCGCCGGACGTGGGCAACCGCGCCACCGAGATCTTCGGCCCGGTGATCCACAACCTCTACGGCTCCACCGAGGTCGCCGTGGCCACCGTGGCCACGCCCGAGGATTGGCGCAAGGCGCCGGGCACGGTCGGCAGGCCCCCGGTCGGCTGCCGCGTCGCGCTCTACGACGAGCAGGGCAATCGCATCACGAAGCCGCACGTCACCGGGCGCGTGTTCGTCGGCAGCGGGCTCGCGTTCGAGGGCTACACCGACGGAAGGCACAAGGAGATCATCGACGGCCTGCTCTCCAGTGGCGACGTCGGGCACTTCGACGAGGACGGTCTGCTGTTCATCGACGGCCGCGACGACGAGATGATCGTCTCCGGTGGCGAGAACGTGTATCCGGTCGAGGTGGAGAACCTGCTGGTCGAGCACGAGAACGTGGCCGAGGCGGCTGTGATCGGCGTGCCCGACGAGGAGTACGGGCAGCGGCTCAAGGCGTTCGTGGTGCTCACGAAGGGTGCCTCGCTGGACGCCGACGCGGTGCGCGACTTCGTCAAGCGGAACCTGGCCCGCTACAAGGTGCCCCGCGACGTCGAGTTCCTCGACGAGCTGCCCCGCAACGCCACGGGCAAGCTGCTGCGGGGTGAGCTGAGCTGAGCGTGCCCGACGAAAGTCGCTAGGCCCAGCCGATCCCGAAGATGCCGGGGCCGAAGTCCAGCGCGATGGCGTGCACGCTGTTGCCCTCGTCGACCTTGAGCGGGCGGGACTCGGGCTCGTCGGCGTCCTCGGGGCGGGCGTACTGCCAGCATTGCGAGGGCGTGGAGCCCATTCCGAAATGCACCTCCAGCAGGTACTCCGGAATGGGGTGCCAGAACTCGCGGAAATGCGCTTTGCGACATTCCGGTCCGGGTGCGTGGTCGTAACGCAGTGCGTATTCGACGAGGTAGGTCTCGCCGGTGTCGATGGGGTGGCCGAAGAGCAGCTCGGCGAGGGTGAGCCCCGCGTCGGCGTCCACCTCGACCCTGCCGATGCTGCAGTTGCGCAGGGGTCGCAGGTTCGGGGCGCGCTCGCCGGAGCCGTCCTGGCGGTAGGCGAGAAGCCAGCGGTCCTGCCCATCGGCTCCGGCCTTGAATACCGCGGTGGCCGTCACCGCGCTCTGTCCGCCGTCAGCGGAGATCTCGCACCGGTCGTGCAGGCCGACCAGGGTGATGCCGGAGTGCGCGTCGAGGGTCAGCGGGCGTGCGGTGTCCTCGGCGCGCCTGCGGGAGGACGACGTGCCTCGCGGCCGGGGCGGTGGCAGGAGGCCGAGCAGTGCCCCCGAGGGCAGCTCTAGGATCTGCTCGAGCGCGCGGACCGCGGAAATCGAGCTCTGCCGCTCTGGCTGCCGTTTTCCGGACTGCCAGTAGCTCAATGCGGTGACACTCACCGAAATGCCGTGTTCCTGCAGCCGTGCCTGAATACGGTCGAGCCCGAGCCCGCTCGTCGAAATGGCCCCTCTCAGGGCCGACGAGAATGCGGTGCCACCCAATTTCCGGCTCGCCCCCCGACGATAGTGGCCATAACGATATGGACAAGGTTAGCAGCGCTCTGTAACGACCGAGTGCTGGCTGCGCAGGGTGACCGTACACCCTAATGGTCTACCCACGTGTGGGCCAAACGGCCTACAACTGGTAACTGTGAATTATTGCCCAACTGCATCCCACCCAGTTTGCATGGCTCACGTACTGCTGGGGACGAGGAAGGAAGCCAATGGGCAACTCACGGAAGCTACGGCGAAGCCTCACCACGGGAGCGGTGCTCGCGGGCATCACGGGCGTGGTCGCCGTCAACATGGGAGCGGCACAGGCGGCCCCGGCCGAGGGCGCGATCCTGTCGGCCGACACGTCGAACGCGGTCTCGGACAGCTACATCGTGGTCCTGAAGGACAACGTCGTCACTTCCACCGTCTCGGCACTGGCGAACTCCCTCGCCGGTGCCTACGGCGCCGACGTCACGCGCACCTTCGGCAGCGCCCTCGACGGCTTCTCCATCAAGGCGACCGAGGCCGAGGCCAAGCGGCTCGCCGCCGACAGCGACGTCGCCTACGTCGTGCAGAACCAGCGGATCCACACGCAGCAGACGGCCTCGTGGGGGCTCGACCGCATCGACCAGACCGACCTCCCGCTGGACGACGCCTACAACGTCACCAACAAGGCCGACAACGTCACCGCGTACGTCATCGACACCGGTGTGACCGCCGACCACCCCGACTTCGGCGGGCGGGTCACCGGCGGCGCCGACTTCATCGACAACGACGACGACCCGACCGACGAGAACGGCCACGGCACCCACGTCGCGGGCACGATCGGCGGCGAGACCTACGGCGTGGCCAAGGGCGTCCAGATCGTCCCGGTCCGTGTGCTCGACGCCAACGGCAGCGGCACCACCGAGCAGGTCGTCGCCGGAATCGACTGGGTCGCGCAGAACGCGAGCGGACCGTCCGTCGCCAACATGAGCCTCGGCGGCACCGCCGACCAGGCGCTCGACGACGCCGTGCGCGGCGCCATCTCCGCGGGCGTCACGTTCGGCATCGCGGCGGGCAACGAGGGCCAGGACGCCGGCAACACCTCGCCCGCCAGGGTCACCGAGGGCATCACGGTCGCCGCGAGCGACAACCAGGACGCCCAGGCCGACTTCTCCAACTTCGGCGAGGTCGTCGACCTGTACGCCCCGGGCGTGGACATCACCTCGGCCTGGCACGACGGCGGCGAGAACACCATCAGCGGCACCTCCATGGCGACGCCGCACGTGGTCGGCGCGGCCGCGCTGTATCTCTCGGGCAACCCGGAGGCCACCCCTGCCGACGTCGAAAGCGCGCTGACCTCGGCCGCCACGCCTGACAAGATCACCAACCCGAGCGCGGGCACGCCGAACCGCCTGCTCTTCGTTGGCGAGTGACCCGGAGGAACGCCTGACGAACGGTGGCCCGGCGCGAGCTTCGCGCCGGGCCACCGTTGTGTTACCAGGCGGTAGGGTCAGCGCATGGTCTACCGGAAGAACATCGTGATCACCGGCGCCAGCGCGGGCCTCGGTGAGGGCATGGCCAGGCGGTTCGCCGCCGACGGCAGGAACCTCGCGCTGTGCGCGCGGCGCACCGAACGGCTCGACGCGCTCGCCGGGGAGCTGACCGCCGCCCACCCCGGCATCCGGGTGGTCACCCGCCAGCTCGACGTCAACGACCACGACCGCGTCTTCACGGTGTTCCGCGAGTTCCGCGACGAGCTCGGCTCCCTCGACCGCGTGATCGTCAACGCCGGGCTCGGCAAGGGCCAGCCCATCGGCAGCGGTCATTTCGCCGCGAACCGGCAGACCGTGGAGACCAACCTCGTCGCCGCGCTGGCCCAGTGCGAGGCGGCGCTGGAGACCTTCCGCGAGCAGCGCGCGGGTCACCTCGTCGTGGTGTCGTCGTTCAGCGCGCTGCGGGGTATGCCGCGCAACCTCACCGCCTACGCCGCGTCGAAGGCCGGCGTCGCGACACTCGCCGACGGCATCAGGGCCGACGTGCACGGCACGCCGATCGCCGTCACGACGCTGCTGCCCGGCTACATCGCCTCCGAGATGACGGGCAGGGCCGGCCGGACGCCGCTGCTCGCGAGCGCGGAGCGCGGCGGCGACGCGCTGGTCAAGGCCATCGAGAGCGAGAAGGCGAAGGCGTACGTGCCGACTCTGCCCTGGGCGCCGCTCAGCGTGGTGGTGCGGGTGCTGCCGGCCGGGCTGTTGCGGAGGTTCACCTGACATGGGCGCCATCTACCTGGTGAGGCACGGGCAGGCGTCCTTCGGCGCCGCCGACTACGACGTGCTCTCCGAGCGCGGTCACGAGCAGTCGCGGCTGGCGGGCGCCGAGCTCGGCAGGCGGGGCGTCCGCGCCGACGAGGCGTGGTGCGGCACCCTCTCGCGGCAGCGCGCGACCGCGGCCGAGGCGCTCGCCGGGTTCGCGCCCGGTGTGGTCGCCAAGGAGGACCCGCGCTGGAACGAGTACGACCACGTCGACATCGCCGCCCATCACGGCGGGGGAGCGGCCCAGGACAGCGCCGACCCGAGGGCGTACCAGGCCGCGCTGGAGTCCGCGCTCGCCGCGTGGACCGCCGCGGGCGCCGACAGCGGCGCTGACGAGACGTGGCCCGGCTTCCTCGCGCGGGTGCGCGGCGCCTTCGAGGAGCTGGCCGCACGGGTGGGCAGCGGCGAGCAGGCGGTGGTCTTCACCTCCGGCGGCGTGATCGCCACACTCTGCGGGCTGCTCACCGGTGACCCGGCGGAAGGGCTGATCACGTTCAACCGGGTGGTGGTGAACGCCGGCATCACGAAGTTCGTCACCGGCCGGTCGGGAACGACCCTGCTGTCGTTCAACGAGCACGGGCACTTCGAGGGTGAGGCCAGGAAGCTACTCAGCTACCGCTAGGAGGACGGCATGGCGCGGTTCGGCAAGGTCGAGCTCATCCAGGTCAACGGACGTGGCCCCGAGGACGTGCTGGTGGACGCCGACGGCGGTGTCTACACCGGACTCGACGACGGCCGCATCATCCGCGTGGGTCCCGGCGGCAGGCGGATCGACGCCGTCGCCGACACCGGCGGGCGGCCGCTGGGACTGGAGTTCCTCGGCGACGAGAGCGAGCTGCTCGTCTGCGACGCGCGCAAGGGCGTGCTCGCGGTGTCGGTCGCGGACGGCTCCGTCCGCACTCTGGTGGGCGAGGTCGAGGGCGAGCCCATGCTGTTCTGCAACAACGCGGCCGTGGCCGGCGACGGCACGATCTACTTCACCGACAGCTCCACGGTGTACCCGATCGAGAAGTGGCGCGACGATCTCATCGAGCAGACCGGCACCGGCCGGCTCTTCCGCCGCACGCCGGACGGCGCGGTGGAGCGGATCGCCGACGGGCTGCAGTTCGCCAACGGCGTGGCACTCGCGCCAGACGAGTCGTTCGTGACGGTGGCCGAGACCGGGGCGTTCCGGTTGCGCCGAATTTGGCTGGCCGGACCGAAAACGGGCACGGAGGACATTTTTCTCGACGACGTTACCGGATATCCGGACAACATCTCCACGGGCAGCGACGGCCTGATCTGGGTGACGCAGGCGAGCCCGAAGGTGGCCTCGCTCGATCGCGTCCGGAAGCTGCCCTCGCCCGCGAGGGCGGTGGTACGCAAGCTCCCCACCTGGCTGCAGCCGTCGCCGACGCGCACGTGCGGCGTGCTCGGAGTGTCCGCCCTCGGCGAAATCGTGCACCGGCTCGAAGGCGAGATCGAGGGCTTCCACATGCTCACCGGGGTGCGGGAGCGCGCCGGTCAGCTGTACTTCGGCAGCCTCGTGCTGCGATGCCTCGCGGTCACGCGCGTGCCCCGGAAGTGATGCCGGAAGTGATCCCGGACACGCCTTGACGCGTTGTAGACCGAATTCCGGCACGGGTACGATTGTCCACTGAAGTGGGGGAAATTCTTCTTGGCGCCTCTTGTTTTTGGTGCCTTTTTCACGAGAAACGGTTTTGATGACGACTTCGGAAATGAGTGCCGGTGACAGACCGTCGCCGGCCGATGACAAGCTCGACCGGGGTGTACTGAAGATCGCGAGCGTCGTGGTCGTGGGCGCCATCATGGCGATCCTCGACACGACCGTCGTCAACGTCGCGCTGCAGCAGCTGACGCTGGAGTTCGAGACGTCGTTCGACACCATCCAGTGGGTCGCGACGGGGTACATGCTGGCGCTCGCCACGGTGATCCCGGTGACGGGCTGGGCGGCCGACCGGTTCGGCACCAAACGCCTCTACATGCTCGCGATCGTGTTGTTCCTCGTCGGCTCCGTGGTGGCGGGCATGGCGTGGAGCATCGAGTCGCTGATCGCCTTCCGGGTGGTCCAGGGTCTCGGCGGCGGCATGCTGATGCCGGCGGGCATGACGATCATGACGAGGGCGGCGGGCCCGCAGCGCGTCGGCCGTGTCATGGCGGTGCTCGGGGTGCCGATGCTGCTCGGCCCGATCGCGGGCCCGATCCTCGGCGGCTGGCTGGTCGACTCGGTGAGCTGGCGCTGGATCTTCTACATCAACGTGCCGATCGGTGCGGTCGCGTTGTACCTCGCATGGCGCCTGCTGCCGAAGGACGAGCCGCAGCCAGCGGGCCGGTTCGACTTCCCGGGCATGCTGATGCTCTCGCCCGGCCTGGCCCTGCTGATCTACGGCGTGTCCGACATCCCGGCCGCCGGTGGGATCGGCGAGACGAGCGTGTGGCTGCCGATGTCGCTCGGCGTCGTGCTGATCGCCGGGTTCATCGTCCGCGCGCTGCGCGTGGAGAACCCGCTCGTGAACCTGAAGCTCTTCCGCGACCGGACGTTCTCCATCGCGGCGATCACGATGTCGCTGTTCGCGATCGCGTTCTTCGGGGCGATGCTGCTGCTGCCGACGTACTTCATCCTCGTGCGCGGCGAGACGGCACTGCGGGCCGGACTGCTGCTGGCGCCGCAGGGGCTCGGCGCGATGGTGATGATGCCGATCGCGGGCAGGCTCGCCGACCGCACGGGCGCGGGCAAGATCGTGCTGCCGGGCCTCGTGGTGATCCTCGCCGGGCTCGCCGTGTGGGCGCAGGCCGCCGCCGACACGCCGTACTGGCTGCTGATGGTGTCGCTGTTCGTGCTGGGCCTCGGCATGGGCTCGTCGATGATGCCGATCATGTCGGCAGCGCTGCAGACGCTGAGGAAGAAGGACGTGGCGCAGGCGTCGAGTGCGCTGAACATCATCCAGCAGACGGCCGGTGCCGTCGGCGCCGCGGTGATGTCGATCATCCTCGCCGCGCTGCTGGCCGGGAAGTTCGGTGTGGAGACCAGCCAGGGTCAGCTCGCGGCGACGGCGGCGCTGCAGAACCCGCAGACGCACGACGCCGCAGCGGTGCTGGCGGCCGACTCGTTCGCGTCGACGTTCGTGTGGTCGCTGCTGCTGGTGGCGCTCTGCATCATCCCGGCGCTGTTCCTGCCGAAGCGCCCGCCCGCCGCCCCGCCGGTCGGCGACGACGAGGGTGCCCCCACCCCGCCGATGCTCGCCCACTGACCCGAAGCCCACTCGCGTTACCGGCCCCCAAGGCCACCTTTGTTGCACTCAACGCAACAAAGGTGGCCTTGGGGGCCGTTTCTCGAGGCTTGCCCCTGGGTGCTGTCGGGCGGCGGCTATCGCGGGGCGGGGCTGATCTGGGGGAGTACGTCGGTCACCAGGGTCAGCAGCTGGGTGCTCAGCAGCTTGTGGACCTGCTCGCGGCTCAGCGTGCCGCGCACGAGCCATTCGCGTCCCGCGGCCTTCACCATGCCGCCGTAGGCGCGCACCAGCGCGTTGAGCTGTTCCCAGCGCGGGTCGTCCTCGGCGAAGCCCATCGCCTCGAGTACGCGGTCGGCGGAGCGACGGTCGGCCTCGTCGACGATCTGCTCCACCTCCAGGTCCCGTCCGATGCCCTCGGGCGTGATTGCGGCGAGCCACATCTTCTCCTGTTTGCTCACCATGTCGAGGAACCATTCGACCGCGGCATCGGTCCGTTCCTCTACGGAACCGGACGGTAACTGTGCCACCGCGACATGCGGCACGGTGAGTGCCCTTTTGACAACTGCCAGATAAAGTTCGCGCTTCGTCCCGAAATAGTGGTTTATCAGACCACGCGCGACGCCGGCCCTGGCTGCGATGTCCGATGTAGACACCTCGGCATACGGCCGTTCACCGAACAACTGCGCCGCGCACTTGAAGATCTGTTCCCTGCGCTCGTCCGGCTCGAGCCGTCGCCATTTGGGTGCCGATTCCGCGGTCATGTTGTGCAGTTTCTCACGCCGGTTCCGATTTCGCCGGAAAGAGCGGCAGCCGCAGTGCGCCAGGCGCGGAATCGGGCACGACCGGGTGTTTCGGTGCCACCGGAGCGACTCGTCGGTAGCTTTCCCCGAGCGGGGGCCGCGGATCCTCCTCGCCCTTGTTCGGCCACATCGCCACGGCCCGCTCCGCCTGTGCGGTGATGGTCAGCGACGGGTTCACGCCGAGGTTGGCCGTGATCGTGGAGCCGTCCACCACGTGCAGGCCCTCGTAGCCGTACAGCCGCTGGTACGGGTCCACGACGCCGGTCTCGGGGGAGTCGCCGATCGCGCAACCGCCGATGAAGTGCCCGGTGAGCGGGATGTTCGCCAGGTCGTTCCAGCCGCCGCCGGGCAGGCCGCCGATCTTGTCGGCGACCCGGCGCGTGACCTCGTGTCCCGCCGGGATCCACGTCGGGTTCGGCTCGCCGATGCCCTGCTTCGTCTTCAGCCGCCTGCCGAAGAGGCCCCGCTTGGTGTAGGTCGTCACGGAGTTGTCGAGGGTCTGCATCACCAGCAGCGCGATGGTCTGCTCCGACCAGCGCCTCGGGTTGTGCAGCGCGGGCAGCGACCTCCGGTGCTTCCACATCTGCCTGAGCCCGAGCACCCAGCGCCGCTTGCCGGGCACGGGGTCGGTGAGCACCGCACCGAGCAGGCCGAGGAGGTTGCTGCCCTTGCCGTAGCGCACGGGCTCGACGTGTGTCACCTCGTCGGGATGGATCGAGGACGTGATCGCTACGCCGCGGTGGTACTCCGTGTCCTTGCGCGTGGTGCGGGCGGCGAGGATCGCCTCGGAGTTGGTGCGCGCGAGCACCCCGACCCTCGGCGAGAGCCGGGGCAGCACGCCCCGGTCGCGCATCTTGTGCAGCAGCCGCTGGGTGCCGAGCGCCGCGGCGGAGAAGATCACCTGCTCTGCCGTGAACGTCCGGCGCCGCCAGGGGCGTCCGGTGTGGACGGTGGCTACCGAGTACCCGCCACCGGGCAGGGGCCGGACCTCGGTGACCGTGGTCATCGGGTGCACGCGCGCGCCCGCCTGCTCGGCGAGGTAGAGGTAGTTCTTCACCATCGTGTTCTTCGCGCCGTGGCGGCACCCGGTCATGCACTCGCCGCAGTGGGTGCACGTCCGCCGCTGCGGTCCCACGCCGCCGAAGAACGGGTCGGGCACGCGCACGCCCGGCTTCGTGCCCTCCTCGCCGAAGTACACGCCGACGGGCGTCGGGCCGTACGTGTGGCCGATGCCCATGTCCTCGGCGACCGCGCGCATCACCTCGTCCGCGGGCGAGGTGAGCGGGTAGCGGGTCACGCCGAGCATGCGCTTGGCCTGGTCGTAGTACGGCGCGAGCTCGGCCTTCCAGTCCGTGATGTGCGCCCACTGCCGGTCGGCGTAGAAGGCGTCCGGCGGCTCATAGAGCGTGTTGGCGTAGACGAGCGAGCCACCGCCAACGCCGGCGCCGGTGAGCACGAGCGCGTCCTTGAGCGGGGTCATCCGCAGGATGCCGGTGCAGCCGAGCGCCGGCGCGAAGACATAGTCCCGCAGCCGCCACGACGTCTTCGGCAGTTCCTCGTCGGCGAACCGCCTGCCCATCTCGAGCACGCCGACCCGGTAGCCCTTCTCCGTCAGGCGCAGTGCGCTGACGGAGCCGCCGAAGCCGGAGCCGATGACCAGGACGTCGTAGTCGAACTGCGTCATGCGGACACGTTGACCGCTTGTTGGCAATGTGTCAAGAGGAGTCACTCCCACGGTAGGGCGGCCCCTACCCAGATCCGGGGGCGGACACCGCTGACCCGGGCGCTCGCCGACGGTGAGATGGAGCCATGACAGCACCCGCAGGGACCCGGTGGCAGCAGACGGCGGGCCGCACGCCCGCCGCCGTCGAGCTACGAGGCGTGAGCAGGCACTACGGGGGCAAGCACGCCCAGGTCCGCGCGCTCGACGACGTGAGTGTCGCGTTCGCGCAGGGCTCGTGGACGGCCGTGATGGGCCCGTCCGGCTCGGGCAAGTCGACGCTGCTGCACTGTGCGGCCGGGCTCGAACGCGTGAGCGCGGGGCAGGTGCTGCTCGGCGAGCACGACCTCACCGCCGCCGACGACGCGGAGCTGACGGCGTTGCGGCGCAGTGAGATCGGCTTCGTCTTCCAGAGCTTCAACCTCATCGCCTCGCTCACCGCCGAGCAGAACGTGACGCTGCCGCTCAAGCTCGCCGGGCAGCGGGTCTCGGCCAAGGCGGTGCGACAGGTCCTCGCGAGCGTCGGGCTCGATGAACGCAGGCGGCACCGGCCCCGCGAGCTTTCCGGCGGCCAGCAGCAGCGCGTCGCGATCGCCCGCGCCATGGTGACCCGGCCCCGCGTGCTCTTCGCCGACGAGCCCACCGGCGCGCTCGACTCGACCTCCGCCCGCCAGGTGCTGCGCCTGCTGCGGGAAATGGTCGACGGCGTGGGCCAGACCATCGTCATGGTCACCCACGACCCGGCCGCGGCCGCGAGCGCGGACTCCGTGATGTTCCTGTCCGACGGCCGCATCGTCGACCACGCGCACGCGCCCAGCGCGGCAGAGGTGGCCGAGCGCCTCGCGCGGCTGGAGGGCTGAGCCGTGCTGCGGTTGTCCTGGAGCACCTTCCGCGAACGCTGGCAGCTCTTCATCGGCGCGATCGTCACCGTGTGCCTCGGCGTGGCGCTGGTGCAGTCCTCACTCCTGATCCTCGTCACGGCGGCGACGTCCGGGCTCGTCGAGGCGATCGCGCTGCTCGCGATCACCCTGGGCGTCTCGACGTTCCTCGCCGTCTTCATCGTCAGCTCCACCTTCGCGTTCACCGTCGCCCAGCGCAGGCGCGACCTCGCGCTCCTGCGGCTCGTCGGGGCGGGCCGGGGGCAGGTGCGCAGGCTCCTGCTGTCGGAGGCGCTGCTGCTCGGCGTGCTCGGCACGGCGTCGGGCGTGCCGCTCGGCCTCGTCGCGATGGACGTGCAGACGTCGCTGCTGACCTCGCTCGGGTTCGTGCCGCCGGACTTCGCGGCGCGCTGGCGGGACTGGATTCTCGGCGTCTCGGCCGGCGTCGGGGTGGGCGTCGCGCTGGCCGGTGTGCTGGCCGCCTCCCGCAGGGCGGGCAGGGTCCGCCCGCTCGGCGCGCTGCGCGACACCGGCGAGGGAGCCAGGGTGATGACCGGGGCCCGGTGGTTCTTCGGACTGCTGTTCCTCGCGGGCACGGTCGCGCTCGTGACCGTCTCCGCGTTCGTCGGCCCGGAGGGCGCCATCCCGCTCACGATCAACGCGGCACTTACCGCCTCTGTGGCGCTCAGCGCGTTGAGTCCCCTGGTGGTGCCGCTCGTGGGCCGCCTGCTCGGGCTCCTGCTGCGCGGCAGCACGCTGGGCACGCTGGCCCAGGCCAACCTCCGCGACGGCGTGCGGCGCAGTGCCTCCACAGCGGCGCCGCTGCTCGTGCTCGTCGCATTGCTCGTCGGCCAGACCGGGGTGCTCGCCTCGATCGACCGGGCCAGCGAGCACGAGCAGCGCCGCGACCTCGCCGGCGACCTCGTGGTCACCTCGACCGGGCCGGGCGCGGCCGGGTTGGAGTCGGTGCCCGGCGTCGCCGTGGCCGCCGAGCGGCTGCGGGTGCCGATGACGGTCACCACGCGCACCGTCGACGACGGCGAAGTCGAGACCGAGACCGAGGACTTCGACGCCGCGGTGGTCGACCCGGCGGCCTACGCGCAGACGTACCGCCGCGCGCCCGAGGCCGGGTCGCTCGCCGACCTGCGTGGCGACACCGTGGCGGTCGGCTCCGGCCGCTACCCGCTCGGTGCCGAGCTGGAGGCGGGAATCGGCGGGCGCACGGTCACCCTGCGCGTGGCCGCGGTCCTGCCGCAGACCATGGGCGGCGGCGAGGAGATCCTGCTGCCACCGGGCCTGGTGCCGGATCCGGTCGCCTCGGCGGCCACGGCGGAGACGATCGTGCGGGTGGAGCCCGGCGCCGACACAAGCGATGTCGCCGAGGCGATCGGGGCGCGCGGGCTCGGCGAGGTCAGCACGCTCGACGAGTGGATCACGGCCTCGGCGAGCAGGCAGCAGGACACCAGCTCCGGGATCATGACGGTCGTGCTCGGCCTTTCGGGCCTGTACGCGCTGATCGCGGTGGTCAACGCCGTGGTGATCGCGGCCGCGGAGCGTCGCCGGGAGTTCGCGGTGGCGAGGGTGAGCGGACTCAGCAGGGGCCAGGTCGTGCGCATGGCGCTTGTGGAGTCGTGGGCCGTCACCGCGGTCGGGCTGCTGCTCGGCGGAGTCGCCGCCGCGGGCACCCTCGCGGGCATCGCGGGCGCCACGGCCCGCATCTCCGGCGTGGCGACGGTCGTGGTGCCGTGGGAATTGCTCGGGCTCACAGTCGCCGGTGCGCTGCTGGTCGTCGGCGGCACGAACGTCTGGACGACGCTGGCGGCCACGCGGTCACGGCCCGTAGCCCTCGTTGGTGCCGGCGAGTGAGTCGACCTGTTCGAAGCCAGGGTGCGTCTTCGGCAGGATCCGCCGAGTGCGCACCGGGGGTTAGGATCAGCTGCTCTAGCGTCGCCAAAAGGCCCTGAACAGGTAATATCCGGCCAATCGGATTTCGAGCCGTGCGGGAGGCAGTCGTCAACAACGCCGCGGTCACGCTGAGGCAGCTGCGATACGCCGTCGTCCTCGGGGAGGAGCTGAACTATCGCCGGGCTGCCGACAGGCTCTTCATCACGCAGCCCGCGCTCTCGACTGCGATCAAACAGCTGGAGCGCCAGCTCGACGTCGTGTTGTTCGCCAGGAACACCAGGGAGGTATCGCTGACGGAAGTCGGCGCGGCGTGGCTGCCGACCGCCCGTGAAGCGCTGCAGCATGTCGACGCCGCCGTCGACCAGCTCGTCGCGCTCGCCCACCCCGGAGCCGGTCGTATCAGGCTCGGCTATCTGATCGGCACCGGAGCGGACCTCCTGTTCCGGATGGTTCGACACTTCGAGATCGCGCATCCCGAGATCACCGTCGAGGCGACGGAGTTCGACTTCTCGGATCCGACGGCGGGTTTGGCGGACGGGACGGTCGAGCTGGCCCTCATCCGTCCGCCGGTGGACCTTCCCCGTCATCGCGTACACGTCGTCGATTCGGAGCACTGGGTGGCGTGCCTGCCCCGCGACCATCGCCTCGCGGGCCGGAACGAGGTCGAGATCGGCGAACTGCTCGACGAACCGATCGTCGCCGCACCGGACACGGCGGGCAGCTGGCGCGAACACTGGCTCGCGATGGATGCCAGGGGCGGGCGCGCGCCCACGATCGCCGCCACGGCGGCGACATACGAGGCGGAGACCACCTACGTCGCCAGGGGCCTTGGCATCAGCTTCACGACCGAGGCATGTGCGCGACTGTACGAAAGACCGGGTGTGGTCTACGTGCCCATCACGGGACGGCCCCCGAGCGACACGGCTTTGGTCTGGGATCCGGGCCTGCTGACCCGGGAAGGTGACTTGTTCGTGCGACACGTTCAGCAGAACTGGGGCAGCGACGGGCTCGAAGAGCACTGAGGCCGATAAACCCAGGCTATTGATCCCATGAGAAGAAGGAACTTCCCTCACGCCCGAGTCTCCGGTGTGCTGGCTCCAGTCAGCAGACGCGGCCGCCCGACGCGGTCCGCCCGTCCGAACTGGAGCGACCATGAGCAACGCCGAGATGTTCCGGGCAGGCGCGCCGTCCTCCAGCGCCGATGGCGCTGACGACGAAGACGCCCGCCTCGCGGAGTTCGGCTACACACAGAAGCTCGATCGGTCCGTCGGTCCCCTGGCCTCCTTCGCCATCGGGTTTGCCACGATCAGCGCCACGACCGCGGTCTTCACCGGCTTCGGCGCCGGATACACCAGCGCGGGCGCGCCCTTCGTCTGGACGCTCCTGATCGCGGGCGTGGTGTTCGCGGTCTGGGCCGCCATCGCAGCCGACCTGGCGGCGAAGATCCCGCTTGCCGGCTACGCCTACCAGTGGACGAGCAGGATCAACGGCCCGACCCTCGGGTGGTTCACCGGATCCATCGCGCTCGCCGGATGGATCTGTGGCATGACCGGCGTCGGCTATGTCCTTTCGGGATACCTCGGCGGTCTGTTCGGTTGGAACATGAGCCAGGCGGCGCAGATCCTGGTGGCCATCGGCGTCGTCGCGGTCTGCGTCCTGATCAACATCTACGGTGTGCGTTTCGCGACGATGGTCAACAACATCGGCGTCAGTCTCGAACTCGCCGTCACCATCGGCGCGACGATCCTGGTCGGGGTGCTCGCGTTCTCGGCCCCGGACCGGCATCAACCACTGTCGGTCCTGTTCACCGCCGGCGGTTCCGGCGAGGAGGGCAGCTACGCGGTCGCCTGGCTGGCTGCCGCGCTCGGGCCGTTCTTCGGGCTGCTGGGCGTCGAGTCGTGCGCCGACGTCGCCGAGGAGACGAAGAACAGCCGGCGTGTCATCCCCAGGACGATGTTCTACGCGCTGGCCTCGTCCATCGTTATCGAGCTGCTGATGTACATCGTCTACGTGTTGGCCATCCGGGACAGCGACGCGGTGCTCGCCCGCCCCTCGGCCCCGATCGAGGAGATCATCACCCAGCAGGCCGGACCGGTGGTCACCAAGATCGTCGTAGCGGTCGCGCTGACCAACATCCTGGCGTGCCTGCTGGCGAACATTCTGGTCGCCACCCGGCTGACCTACTCGATGGCCCGCGACAACATGCTGCCCTTCTCGCGGGTCTGGCGGCACGTGTCGCCGACCAGTCTCACGCCGACCAACGCGGTCATCGGTCTCGGCTGCCTTTCCACACTGCTGCTGCTGTCAGCGTTGATCAACGAGACCGCGTTCACCTATATCATCGGGATCGCATCGCTGGCCTTCTTCACGGTCTTCATCCTGCAGACCATCGGCCTGATCATCGGGGCGCGCCGCGGCACGATCCCCGCTGGTGACCCCGGCACCTTCGACCTGGGTCGCCTCCGGATGCCGCTGTACGTGGTGAGCCTGGTCGTGTTCCTGGTCGTCGCCGCGGTCCTGATCTTTCTTCCGCAGTTCGCGGGCAACGGTTGGGTTTTCCTCGGCGTCGTGGCCGTCGCGGCGGCGTGGTGGGCGTTCGGGCTGCGCGGCCGGCTGCGTCGCCGCTTGGCCGGCGCCGGTGTCGTCCGCGACGACCAGGCGGCCTGACCCCACCGGTCTCCCTTGTTCGCTGATATCCGCACGTTTCAGGAAAGGACTCATCATGGCGATCACCGACTCCGCAAGCGATTCCGCCACCACCAACCTCGTAAGCGTGGAACCCGGAGCCATCCGCGAGGACACCCCCGCGGGTTCGGTCATCCAGTACAGCGACTACGCACTGGACACCTCCAGCCGGTTCGCCGGGGGAGCGGCGTGGATCGAGGGCGAGTACGTCCCGGCCTCGGAGGCGCGAATCTCGATCTTCGACACGGGATTCGGCCATTCCGATCTGACCTATACCGTGGCGCACGTCTGGCACGGCAACATTTTCCGTCTCGGCGACCACATCGACCGGCTGCTCGACGGCGCACGGAAGCTTCGGCTGCCATCGCCGCTGACCAAGGCGGAGCTGGCGAGCATCGCGAAGCGTTGCGTCGCGCTGTCCCAGCTTCGTGAGTCCTATGTGAACATCACGCTGACTCGCGGCTTCGGCGCGCGCAAGGGCGAGAAGGACCTGTCCAAGCTGACCACGCAGGTGTACGTCTACGCGATCCCGTACCTGTGGGCCTTCCCGCCACATGAGCAGATCTTCGGGACATCGGCCATCGTTCCCCGGCACGTGCGACGGGCGGGCCGCAACACGATCGACCCGACCGTGAAGAACTACCAGTGGGGTGATCTGACCGCCGCCAGCTTCGAGGCCAAGGATCGTGGTGCGCGGACCGCGATCCTCCTCGACGCGGACGGCTGCGTTGCCGAGGGGCCGGGTTTCAACGTCGTGATCGTGAAGGACGGCCGGCTCGTGTCGCCGTCGCGTAACGCGCTCCCCGGTATCACGCGCCGAACCGTGTTCGAGATCGCGAACGCCATGGGCATCGACGCCGAACTGCGTGACGTGACCAGCCAGGAGCTCTACGACGCGGACGAGCTGATCGCCGTCACAACCGCGGGAGGCGTCACCCCGATCACGTCCCTGGACGGTGCGCCGGTGTCGGACGGCACCCCTGGCTCCATCACCGTCGCGTTGCGGGACCGGTTCTGGGCCCTCATGGACGAGCCGTCGCCGCTCGTCGAGGCGATCGACTACTGACGGCTCGCGGCGCGGACGGGTGTCCGCCGGCTCAGTGCTCGCCGCGGAGCCCGCATCGGTCCGGGACGCTCGGCTTCAACCCGGCCGCCGCGTAGCGTCATGGGGTGCCGGCCGCGCGGCCGGACACGCCACGAGCACAGAGGAGCCGCGGCACCGCCTGGTGACCCAACCGCGCAGGTGGGAGCCAGCTACGACAGCAGACCAGACGGGCTCGTGGTGGTAGATGTTAGGCTAGCCTTATCTACATACGCTTTTCCGCGCTGCAGAGGAGTCACGCATGGCGGACCCACGCGATCGCAACCGCCCGGTGATCCGGTTGCGGGTGCTGCGCACCGAGCGCATCACGCCCCACATGATCAGGGTCGTCTCGGGTGGTGAGGGTCTTGCCGCTTTCCGGCCGAACGAGTTCACCGACGCCTACGTGAAGGTCGCCTTCCCGTCGCCCGGCGTGACCTACCCGGAGCCGCTGGACATGCGGACCATCAAGGCGGAGCTGCCGAGCGAGCACTGGCCCCGCCTGCGGACGTACACGGTGCGTTACTACGACGCTGCCGCCGGTGAGCTGACCATCGACTTCGTGCACCACGGCGACGAGGGCCTCGCGGGGCCGTGGGCGGCGAGCCTGCGGCCCGGCGACGAGGTGTGGCTGCTCGGACCCGGCGGCGCCTACGCCCCCTCGGCCGACGCCGACTGGCACCTGCTCGTCGGCGACGAGAGCGCGTTGCCCGCGATCGGCGCCGCGCTGGAGGCGATGCCGGCGGGCGCGCCCGTGCGCGCGTTCGTGCTCGTGGAGGACGCCGCCGAGGAACAGCCCCTGGCGACCAAGGGCGACGCCCAGATCTGCTGGCTGCGCCGCGCCGAGGGGGACGACCTCGTCGCCGCCGTGCGGGAGCTGGAGTTCCCCGAGGGCGACGTGCACGCGTTCGTCCACGGCGAGGCCGGGTTCGTCAAGGAGCTGCGCAGGCACCTGCTCGACGAGCGCGGCGTGCGGAAGGACCGGCTCTCGATCTCCGGCTACTGGCGCCGCGGCCGCACCGACGAGGTGTGGCGGCAGGAGAAAGCAGCCGAACGGGCGCAGGAGGAAGCCGCCGCCGTCCGGTAGAACCTTCAGACATGACGGATCTCAAGGTCGAGGCAGACCCCGCCGAGCTCGGGTTCGACGCGGACCGGCTTCTCCGCGTCGACCGCCGGATGTCCCGCTACGTCGACGACGGCCTGCTGCCCGGCTGGCTCACCGTGGTTGCGCGGCGCGGCAAGATCGTCCACCTGTCCGCGTGCGGGCGGCGCGACCTGGAGGCCGGGCTCCCGGTCGAGGTCGGCACCCGCTGGCGCATCTTCTCGATGACCAAGCCGATCACGTCGGTCGCGGCGATGATGCTGTTCGAGGAGGGCGCCTTCGACCTCACCGACCCCATTCACCGCTGGCTGCCCGAGTTCACCGAGATGCGGGTCTACACCAAGGGCTCGTCGCTGCGGCCCGTCACCGAACCCGCTACTGAGCCGATCCGCGTGTGGCACCTGCTCACCCACACCGCCGGGCTCACCTACGGCTTCCACCACGCGCACCCGGTCGACGCGCTCTACCGCGCGGCCGGGTTCGAGTGGAGCACACCGCCCGGCAAGGACCTCGCCGCGTGCTGCGAGGCGTGGGCGAGCATGCCGCTGGTGTTCCAGCCGGGTTCGGAGTGGAACTACTCCGTCGCCACCGACGTGCTTGGCAGGCTCGTCGAGGTCGTGTCGGGACAGCCGCTCGACGAGTTCTTCGCCGAGCGGATCTTCGGCCCGCTCGGCATGACCGACACGGCGTTCGCCGTCGAGGGCCAGGCGCAGGAGCAGCTGGCCGCGCTCTACGTGCCCGAGCCCGGCACCCGCCGCGCGGTCCGCAACGACGCCTTCGGCGACGGCATCAAGCGCAAGCCCCTGTGCCTGCAGGGCGGAGCGGGGCTCGCGTCGACCGCCGCCGACTACCACCGCTTCACGCAGTTCCTGCTGCGCGGCGGCGAGCTGGACGGCGTGCGGCTGCTCGCCCCGCGCACGGTGCGCGCCATGGCGAGCAACCACCTGCCCGGCGGGGCGGACCTGGAGCAGTTCGGACGCCCGCTGTTCGCCGAGATCCCGTTCGACGGCTTCGGCTTCGGGCTCGGCTTCTCGGTGCTGCAGGACCCGGTGAAGGCGAAGACCCTCTCCAGCGCCGGAGAGTACGCGTGGGGCGGCGCGGCCAGCACGGCGTTCTGGGTGGATCCCGTCGAGGAGCTGACCGTGCTGTTCTTCACCCAGCTGCTGCCCTCCAGCACCCACCCGCTGCGCCAGCAACTGCGCCAGCTCGTGTACCAGGCGCTGGTCTAGGCCGAGCCGACGATGGCCGTGGCGCGGATCTCCACGCGCATCTTCGGGGCGCCGAGGGCCGCGACGCCGATCTCCGTCCAGATGGGTGCGCGGTCGCCCATCCGCTTGCGCAGCTGCTCCACCATGACGCGGTTGTGGACCTCGCCGATGAAGTCGGCGGACTCGGGGATGTGGTAGGAGTCCACGGCGATCACGTCCCGCCACGTGGCGCCCGCCTGGGCGAGTGTCCGCTCGACGTTGTCGAAGGCGCGCACGATCTCGTCCTCGAGCGACTCCGGGAAGTTCCAGTCGTCGTCCCAGCCACCCTGCCCGGAGATCTCGACGCGGTCGCCGATGCGCACGGCCTGGTTGTAGTGCATGTTCGCCAGCTGCGTCTCACCGTATCCGGGCGTGGCGAAGAACTCCGGCTCACTCATCGCAATCCTTTCGATTCACTTCATGCGTGAAGTCAACCTAGCACACTTCACTTCATGCATGAAGTCATGACCCCTGGGTATGGTGCCCCCATGGCCAGTACCGCGATCCCGGACTCCGGCGACGACGCCGCGGACGAGCCGTTGTGGCTGACCCCGGACGAGAAGGAGGCGTGGACCGGGCTGGTCTCGCTGGTCCTGCTGTTGCCGGGGCGGCTGGAGTCGCCGCTGCAGCACGCGGCAGGCCTGACCCTCTTCGAGTACCTGGTGCTCAGCCACATCTCCGAGGCGCCGCAGCGCCGCCTGCGGATGAGCGAGCTGGCCTACCTGGCCAGCGGCTCGCTCTCGCGCCTGTCCAACGTCGTCAAGCGGTTCGAGCAGCGGGGCTGGGTGGAGCGGTCGCCGGACCCGGACGACGGCCGCTACACCGTCGCCACGCTCACCGACAGCGGTTACGAGGTGGTGGTCGCCGCCGCGCCCACGCACGTCCGCTCGGTGCGGAAGTTCGTGCTCGACCCGCTCACCGCCGCCGACCAGAAGGCGCTCGCCCGCATCGCCGCCAAGCTCCGCATCCGCCCGAGCGACCTGCAGTGAAGGCCACCATGCCTGCGCCCGCCCGTCTCCCACCGCCACCCAAACGGAGACGCTGCGCGCCACTGTGTTGGTTCAACGCAGTGAAGGTGGCCTTCACTGCAGCTGGGACGGACTTGCCGGCAGCGTCGTCCGAAGCGGGCGCTCAGGTGATCACCCCAGTTTCCCGATGATCTCCTCGCCGTAGGCGGTGAGCGTCTGCTCGCGCTGGTCGTGCATCAGGTACACGGCGAACTGGTCGACCCCCAGGGCGGCCAGTTCCTCCAGTCGCGCGACGTGCGCGGCCGCCGGGCCCAGCAGGCAGAACCGGTCGACGATCTCGTCGGGCACGAAGTCGGTCGACGGGTTGCCCGCCTTGCCGTGGTGGGCGTAGTCATAGCCGTGCCTGCCCGCGATGTAGTCGGTCAGCTCGTGTGGCACGGGCCCCGAGTCGCCGTAGCGCGCCACCAGGTCCGCGACGTGGTTGCCGACCATCCCGCCGAACCAGCGCAGCTGCTCGCGCTGGTGCGGCAGGTCGTCGCCGACGTAGGCGGGCGCGGCGACACACACCGTGATCCCGGCAGGGTCCCGTCCCGCCGCACGGGCCGCCTCCCGCACGGAGCCGATCGTCCAGCGGGCGATCGCCGGGTCCGCGCACTGCAGGATGAACCCGTCAGCCTGCTCACCGGCCAGCTTCAGCGCCTTCGGGCCGTAGCCGGCCATCCACATCTCCAGCCGCCCGTCGCGCACCCACGGGATCCGCACCGGAGTGTCGCCGAACGCGACCTCCCGGCCCTCGGCCAGCTCCTTGACCGCGTGCATGCAGTCCCTGAGCGTGGCCAATGTGGACGGTGGCTTGCCGACTACCCGGTGTGCGGAGTCACCCCTCCCGATCCCGCACACCGTGCGGTTGCCGTACATGTCGTTGAGCGTCGCGAAGAGCGAGGCCAGCACCGACCAATCGCGCGTGCCGGGGCTGGTCACCATCGGCCCCACCACCATCGACGACGTCGCAGCGAGGATCCGCGAGTAGATCACGAACGGTTCCTGCCACAGCACCACCGAGTCGAACGTCCAGCCGTAGCCGAAGCCCTGCTCCTCGGCCGCCGTCATCAGCCGCACGACCTCGCTCGCGGGCGGGTCGGTCTGCAGCACCACACCGAAGTCCACTGTCCCGCCCCCTAGTTGAGGTACTGGCACAGGTCGCGGGAGAGGAACCGGCCGTGCCCCGCCGATCCGTGGTACTCGCCGCCGTCGACCACCACGCGGCCACGGGAGAGCACCGTCGACACCGCGCCGGTGATGCGCATGCCCTCGTACGCCGAGTAGTCCACGGCCATGTGGTGCGTCGCCGCCGAGATCGTCTGCTCCGCCTTCGGGTCGTAGACGACGATGTCGGCGTCGGAGCCCGGCGCGATCACCCCCTTGCGCGGGTAGAGCCCGAACATCCGCGCCGGCGTGGTCGAGCACGTCTCCACCCAGCGCGCCAGCGAGATCTCCCCGGCCACCACGCCCTGGTGCAGCAGGTCCATCCGGTGCTCGACGCCCGGCATTCCGTTGGGAATCTTGGAGAAGTCGCCCCGGCCGAGCTCCTTCTGGTCCTTGAAGCAGAACGGGCAGTGGTCGGTGGACACCACCGACAGGTCGTTGGTGCGCAGCCCCCGCCACAGGTCCGTCTGGTGCGACTTCTCGCGCAGCGGGGGAGAGGCCACGTACTTCGCGCCTTCGAAACCCGGTTTCGCGAGGTCCTCGATGGACAGGTAGAGATACTGCGGGCACGTCTCGGCGAAGACGTTCTGCCCCTCGTCGCGCGCACCCGCGACGGCCGCGAGCGCCTGCGCGGCCGAGAGGTGCACGATGTAGAGCGGCGCGCCGGTGACCTTCGCGAGCGTGATGGCCCGCGACGTGGCCTCGCCCTCCAGCTCCGGCGGCCTGGTGTAGCCGTGTTGCACGGGCTCGCCCCTGCCCTCGGCCAGCGCCTGCGCGACCAGCTGGTCGATCGCGATGCCGTTCTCGGCGTGCATCATGATCGTCGAGCCGGTTTCGGTCGCCTTGCGCATGGCGCGCAGGATCTCGCCGTCGGTGGAGTAGAACACGCCCGGGTAGGCCATGAACATCTTGAAGCTGCTCACCCCGGCGTCCACACAGGACTCCATCTCCTTGAGCGTCGCGTCGTTGACGTCGGAGACGATCATGTGGAAGCCGTAGTCGATGGCGCAGTCGCCTTCGGCCTTCTCGTGCCACTTGTCCAGTGTGGACAGCAACGAGGTTCCCTTGACCTGAACGGCGAAGTCGATGATCGTGGTGGTTCCGCCGAAAGCGGCCGCGCGCGTGCCCGTCTCGAACGTGTCGGCAGAGAACGTGCCGCCGAAGGGCATCTCCATGTGCGTGTGGGCGTCGATCCCGCCCGGCAGCACGTACTTCCCTGCCGCGTCGAGCACCGTTTCGGCCTCGGTGAACACGCCAGGCGCGGTGACCGCGGCGATCGTTTCGCCGTCCACCAGCACGTCGGCGGCCACGGCGCCGGTGGAGCTGAGCACCGTGCCGCCCTTGATCAGTGTCCGCATCCCACTCACCGCCTCACGGGTTGACGAGCGTGGTGTAGGAGTCGGGCCTGCGGTCGCGGTAGAACGCCCACAGCTGCCGCACCTCGGCCAGTTTGTCCATGTCGAGGTCGCGGACCACGACCTCGTCCTCGGTGTCCGAGGCCGCGTCGCCGACGAGCTCGCCGCGCGGGTCCACGAAGTAGGTCTGGCCGTAGAAGTCGTTGTCGCCCAAGGGTTCCACGCCTACTCGGTTGATCGCGCCGACGTAGTACTCGTTGGCGACCGCCGCTGCGGGCTGCTCAAGCCGCCAAAGGTACTGCGAGAGGCCCCGGCTGGTGGCCGACGGGTTGAAGACGATCTTCGCTCCGGCCAGCCCGAACGCGCGCCAGCCCTCGGGGAAGTGCCGGTCGTAGCAGATGTAGACGCCGATCCGGCCGACCGCGGTGTCGAAAACGGGGTAGCCCATGTTGCCGGGCCGGAAGTAGAACTTCTCCCAGAACCCCTTCACCTGTGGGATGTGGTTCTTGCGGTACTTGCCGAGGTAGGTGCCGTCGGCGTCGATCACGGCGGCGGTGTTGTACAGGACGCCGGGCTGTTCCTGCTCGTACATGGGCACCACGAGCACCACGCCGTGCCGCTCGGCGACCTCCTGCATGAGCTTCGTCGTCGGGCCGTCCGGGATGCCCTCGGTGTAGGAGTAGTACTCGGTGTCCTGCACCTGGCAGAAGTAGGGGCCGTAGAACAGCTCCTGCAGGCACACCACCTGCGCTCCCTGCGACGCCGCCTTCGCGATCGCGTCGACCGCGCCGGCGATCATGGAGTCCTTGTCACCCGTCCACCGTTGCTGGACCAAGCCGGCTCTCACCAGTTCGCTCACTTGTCTCCTCCTCCGGAATGGGAACGTGCGCCTGCCGCATGTTCGGCAGCGACAGCGCCAGGTACACCACGAGCGCGCCGGCCAGGCCGACCGCCCAGCTGTAGTCGTAGAGCGCCTTGATCGGCGGGATCAGCCCGTCCTCGGGGAACGGGCCCGCGCCCGGCGCGGAGTACGCGCCGCCGACCGCGAGCAGCGCGCCAACCGCGGTGGCCACGAGCGCCCGCCAGTTCCAGCCGCCGTCGAACCAGTACCGCCCGCCGCGGTCGGCGAAGAGGTCGGCCAGCGCGAGCCTGGTCCGCGTCTGCACCCAGTAGCCCGCGACGAGCACGCCGGCCACCGCGGCGAGGATGCCGCCGTAGAAGTTCAGCCACGCGAAGATGTAGATGTTGGGGTCCGAGATGAGGTTCCACGGCTGGATCGCGATGCCGATGACCCCGGTGATCAGGCCACCCACCCGGAAGCTGATCTTCTTCGGGAAGGCGTTGGAGAAGTCGTAGGACGGGCTCACGACGTTCGCGGCGAGGTTGGCGGACACCGTGGCCAGCGTCAGTCCCACGAGCGCGATCACGATCACGACCGGCGAGGAGAACCGCGCCGCGAGCAGCACCGGATCCCAGATCGCTTCACCGTAGATCACGATGCCGCCCGAGGTGATCATGATCGACACGATCGCCATGAACGACATCGTGGTCGGCAGGCCCAGCACCTGCCCCCACGCCTGCTTGCGCTGGCTCATGCCGAAGCGTGTGAAGTCGGGCATGTTCAGCGACAGCGTCGCCCAGAACGCGATCATGCCCATGAGCGACGGTGCGAAGACCGACCAGAACTCGGTGCCCCAGCCCAGCTCGCTCGGCTGCGAGAAGATCGGCCCGAAGCCGCCCGCCTCCACCAGCACCCAGCCGAGCAGGATCAGGAACCCCACCGTCACCAGTGGTGCGGTCCAGTTCTCGAACCGGCGCACCGCGTCGATCCCGCGCCAGATGATGAGCATCTGGAACGCCCAGAACGCGAGGAAGCCGAGCCACATCGTCCACGGCTGGCCCAGCACCGCTGGCGCGGTGGTCCAGCCGTCGCCGACCAGCTCACCGAGGATCACGAAGATCGCCTGCCCGCCGACCCAGGTCTGGATGCCGAACCAGCCGCAGGCGACGAAGCCGCGCAGCAGCGCGGCGAGGTTGGCGCCGCGCACGCCGTAGAACGCGCGGGCGAACACGGGGAACGGAATGCCGTACTTCGTGCCCGCGTGGCTGTTCAGCAGCATGGGAATGAGCACGATCAGATTGCCGAGGGTGATCGTCAGAAAGGCCTGGACCCAGTTCATCCCGATGGCGATCAGGCCGGAGGCGAGCAGGTACGAGGGAATGTTGTGGGCCATTCCCATCCACAGCGCGAAATAGTTGTAGGTGGTCCAGGTTCGTCGCTCGACGGGCACCGGGGCGAGTTCGGCGTTGAAATACCGGCTGCCGTGGAGAGACGACACATCGCGTAGTTCCACCCGGCCGTCCGGGTGCCGAAGCTGTGCGGTGGTCGGCTCCATTGCGGCATCCTGCTCGCCTCGCGCACGCGCCCGGCACTGGCAGAGTGTTCACTCTTCCCGGTGCCGAACGACAGTGTGTCGATTGCGCCGCCGTCGCCGTGGTGGTTGTAGTGCCCGTGCAATATCGCCGAAACAATGAGATGAAGAAGTGGTGGCGACTGGCGGCGAGGGCGGCACCCACTACGAACGCCTCCGGCGCGCTGGGCACGAGGCCCTCGCAACGGGGAATGTCGAGCAGGCGGCCGAGGCGTTCGGCCAGGCCGCGCGGCTGGCCCCATGGCGGCCGGAGGCCCATTGCGACCTCGGGCTCGCCTTCCGCGCCGGGGGTCGGTTCGAGGCCGCGCGCTTCGCCTACCGCGGAGCGCTCGAGATCGATCGGGTGAACTCGACGGCACTCGCCGGGCTGGAGGCGCTGCCGCCGGAGCCGCCCGGAAGGGCCAACTTCAGGGCCGGCCAGCGGCTGCGCGGAGGGCGTGACGGCCACTGGCTCGTGCACGGCGTGAAGCAGGGTGGTTTCGGCGTCGTCTACGCCGTCACGGAGGAGGGCAGCGGGCAGCTGCGCGCGCTCAAGACGTTCGACGCGAGACTGCTGTGGAGCGACGAGGACCGCAGGCGGTTCGAACGCGAGGCCGTCACGTGGCTCATGCTCGATCCGCATCCCAACATCGTCACCGCGCGCTGGCTGGAGTACATCGAGGGTTTTCCGTGCCTGGTGATGGACTTCGCCGAGGGCGGCGACCTCGGCACCCTGCTCGAGGGCGGGCCGCTGGAGCCGCACCTGGCCATGCAGCTCGGCCTGCAGTTCTGCGACGGTATGCGGCACGCCCACGACCAGCTCGGTCTGGTCCACCGCGACATCAAGCCCGCCAACTGCCTGCTCTCCCGTGACGGCATGCTGATGATCACCGACTTCGGGCTGGCCCGCGTGTTCGGCCACGCCGACGGTCCGACGGTGCCCACGGCCGCGGCGGGCGCCGACACCACCATCGTCGGAACCCCGTCCTACATGGCGCCCGAGCAGTTCCGGCCCGGCGCCCGGCTCGATACGCGCACCGACGTCCACGCGTTCGGCGTGTTGCTGCTGTGCCTGCTCACCGCCACCACCCCGCCGCCGAAACGGGCTGCGGAGTACGTCGAGGAGTGCGCGCTGCCCGGTCCGCTGCGGGAGCTGATCGGAGGCTGCGTCCAGCCGGACCCCGGCGACCGGCCTGCCGGCTTCGCCGAGGTGCGGGCGTGGCTGCAGGATGTTTACCGGTCGGTGGTGGGCATGCCTGCGCCGCCGCCCGCGCGTGCGAGCGGGCCGGTGCCGCAGGACTGGGTGGACAAGAGCCTCGGCTTCCGGCACCTGGGGCGGTTCGACGACGCGGTGGCCTGCGCCGTGCGTGGCCTGCGGGCGGTGCCCGGCGACCGGCCGGAGGTGGAGTCGCAGCTGTGGCACGTGCTCGGTCTCGCGCAGACCGACCGGGGCACGCACGCCGACGCGATGGTGAGCTTCGACCGCGCGCTGCGGCTCGACCCGGCAGAGCCCAGGCTATGGCTGTCGCGGGGAGCGGCGTTGCACCGCGCGGGGCGGACCGAGGAGGCGCTGCGCTGCTACGAGAGCGGTCTCGCCCACGCTCCGAAGGACGGTCACCTGTGGCTGGCCCGGGGCCGGCTGCTGCGGGTGTTCGGCAGGTACGACGAGGCGGAGCGGGTCCTGCGCCGCGCGGCCCGGTTGCTGCCGGCCGACGCCGAGGTGGTGTATGAACAGGCCGTCCTGTGGTACACCATCGGCGCCCACCGCGAGGCGCTCGACGGGGCGAGGGCGGTGCTGCGGGTCTCGCCCCGGCACACCGCGGCGTGGGTATTGCGGGGCGACGTCCTGTTCACGCTCGGCGACCTCGTCGAGGCCGTGGCCGCCTATGACCGGGCGCTGGAGATCGAGCCGCTGCGGCACCTGGTGCTGGTGTCGAAGGCGCGGGCGCTGGGTGAGCTGGGGCGCCACGACGAGGCGATGGCGTGCTTCGACCGGTCGTTGCGGATCGAGGAAACCGGCGCCGCGTGGAACGGCAAGGGGCTCACGTACTCGGGCATCGGCAGGCCGGCCGAGGCGCTCGCGTGTCACGACCGGGCGATAGAGCTGGCGCACACGGGCGAGAACTGGAACCACCGGGGCGTCGCACTGTGCGAGCTGGGCCGATTCGACGAGGCGCTCGCGTGCTTCACGCGCTCGCTTCAGCTCGGACCGGGGCAGGCGTTCGTGTGGCGCAACAAGGGGCTGGTCCTCACGCGGCTCGGCAGCCCGGGCGCCGCGCTCGCGTGTTACGAGACGGCGTTGCGCCTGGAACCGCAGGACGCGGGCGCGCGCGAAGCGAAGGAGCACCTGCAGAGGCGGTTGAGCGGCGGCCAGCCACAGTGACACCGCGGACCGGGTGAAACTCAGAAGGCGAAGACACCTGCCGACTCGGCGTCGGCGACGCAGCTGTTGGAGTACTCGGTGCGGAAGTCGACGCGCTCACCGCGCCAGTGGCCGTGCGCGCGGGCGTCCAGCGGCGCGTAGATCATCGGGCACGGCTGGTTCTTCGGGGCGAGACGCTCGAAGTCGCCGTCGGCGCCCTCCAGCGCCTCGCACGCGTCGCGGGCCTTCGGGTGTGTGCCCGAGTCGGGGTCGCACACCAGCTGCACGGCACGCGCGGCGCCGTCGGCGGTGTGGAGCGTGAGCGTCAGTGACGATTCGGGGGTGACCGGCGCGGGCCCTCCGGCGCACAGCATCGTGAGCGTGCAGGCGGCGAGCGATCCGGCAGCGAACATGGGCATGCTTCGGATATCGGCAGGGCCGCGCACGACATGTGTTACTCGGCCGGGTGATCGGGGTCGCTCGATCGGGCGAGCACGTCGTGCACCAGGAGTGCCATATGGAGCGACAACATCGATTCCGGATCCTCCAGTTGGACGCCGAGCACCTGCTCGACACGGGCCAGCTGCTGGTAGTAGGCGGTGCGCGAGGTGTGCGCCGCCGCGGCGGCCGCCGACTTGTTGCCGCCGTGCTCGCAGAAGTGCCGCAGCGCCTGCAACAGCCTGCTGCCCGACGCGGCGTCGCGCGCCAGCAGCGGGCCCAGCTCACGCGCGGCGAACGCCGCCAGGCGGTCGTCGTCGCCGAGCAGGTGCAGCAGGCCGCGAAGCCGCACGTCCTCCAGCCGGTGGTAGCCGCAGCGGGGCTCGTCGTCGCGTTGCAGTGCCGCGGCCGCGACGTGGGCGGCCTCGGTGAGGCTGCGGCCCGCGTCGGTGGCCGACTCGACGGGGGTGCCGACCGCGATCACCACCGGCACCGTCGGCTTGGCCTGCTGGATCTCCCTCGCCAGGCGCCGCACCACCGCATCCGTGTTGGCCTGCGGGGACAGCGACAGCAGCGCGCGCACGCTCGTGTCGTCGACGCTGCCCACCAGCGCCGAAACGCGAGCCCGCCGGGTGGCCAGCGCGGTCGCCTCGGCGAGCTCCCGCAGCAGCGGCTGGCTCGACGCCGAGGCCGGCGGGCCAGCGGATCCGGTGAGCCGGGGCCGGATCGCGGCGCCGACGAGCCTGCGGCCCGTCAGCGGCACCCGCAGCGCCGACGCGCGCGCGGCCAGCTCCGCCGGGGTCGTCGGGGAGGCCAGCAGCTCGGCGAGCACGCCCCGGTGGGCCTGCCGTTCGAGGGTGTCGCCCTCGCGTGCGAGCAGGTGGTGCACGGCGAGTGCCGACGCGGCCCGCTCGGCCACCACCACGTACCGGTGTGGTGGCGGCTCCGCGCACGCCACCACCAGCCGTCCCCAGTCGTGGCCGCGCGCGCCGACGATCGTCACCAGCCAGCCCGCCTTCGCGTCGTACCCGGTGCGCTCGCCGAGCCGCACCGCGCGCGAGCGCGGCTGCCAGTCGGTCAGCAGCTCCGCCGGGTCGGCTCCGGTCGCGTCGTAGGCGAGCACCTCGTGCGACAGGGTCTCCAGCACCACCGGC
Source organism: Prauserella sp. PE36 (assembly GCF_003311655.1). Taxonomy (NCBI): domain Bacteria; kingdom Bacillati; phylum Actinomycetota; class Actinomycetes; order Pseudonocardiales; family Pseudonocardiaceae; genus Prauserella; species Prauserella sp. PE36. The sequence goes on from NZ_QEQT01000088.1 coordinate 146,671, forward strand.
TGCCCGGTCAGCCTCGCCACCTCGCGCAGCACGACGTGCGGCTCGGCGCCGGACACGGTGAGCGCCGTGAAGGTCTCGTGCACCTGTTCGGCGGCCTTCAGCTCGGCGACCTGCGCGTCGACGATCAGCCCGTTGACGGCCTCGGTCACCGTGACGTACCTGGTCTCGCGGGAGAGCGTCACCAGCGGCAGGCCGTGTTTGTCGGCGGCCTCGACGAGTGCGGCAGGCAGCCGGTCGTTCCAGTGCCGCACCAGCTCGACGACGAGCCCGGTGACCCCGACCCCGGCCAGCTCCTCGACGTAGCGGGCGAGCGCGGCGTCGTCGTCGGGCAGGGCGATGCCCGTGGTGAGCACCAGCTCGCCCCCCTTGAGCAGGTGCGCGATGTCGGCGACCTCGGCCACGTGCACCCAGCGCACCCGCCCGTCGAGCCCGGCCGCGCCCGCGACCACCCGCGGACCACCGTGGCGCACCACCGGCAGTGCGAGCACCTCCGCGACGGTCGGGTACATCCCGCTCCTGTCCTCGCCGAACACCAGCCGAAAAGCAGACTGTACGGCGATGAGCGGTACTCGGTACATATTGTCGGTGGCGTTCTCACCGGCACCCCCGTGAGACTCGGACGCATGACGGAACCGGACCTCCTCCGCCGCCACCGGGCCGTGCTGCCGGACTGGCTCGCGCTGTACTACTCCGACCCGATCGAGATCGTCAGCGCCGAAGGCAGGCACGTCACCGACTCGCAGGGACGCACCTACCTCGACTTCTTCGCGGGCATCCTCACCAACGCGATCGGCTACGACGTCCCGGAGATCTCCGACGCGATCCGCCGCCAGCTCGACACCGGCGTGCTGCACACGTCCACGCTGTACCTCATTCGCAAGCAGGTGGAGCTCGCCGAGCAGATCGCGGAGCTGTCCGGGATTCCCGACGCGAAGGTGTTCTTCACCAACTCCGGCACCGAGGCCAACGAGACCGCGCTGTTGCTGGCCACGCAGTACCGGCGAAGCAACCAGATCCTGGCCCTGCGCAACTCCTACCACGGCCGGGCTTTCGGCACCGTCGGCATCACCGGCAACCGCGGCTGGTCGGCCAGCTCGCTGTCGCCGGTGAAGGTGAGCTACGTGCACGGCGGCTACCGCTACCGGGGCCCGTTCGCGCACCTGTCCGACGCCGGCTACATCGCCGCGTGCGCCGACGACCTGCGCGACGTACTCCAGACCACCACCTCCGGCGACGTCGCCGCGCTCATCGCCGAGCCGATCCAGGGCGTCGGCGGGTTCTGCACACCGCCGGACGGGCTTTTCGCGTCGTTCAAGGAGATTCTGGACGAGCACGGCATCCTGCTGATCTCCGACGAGGTGCAGACCGGCTGGGGCCGAACGGGCGAGCACTTCTGGGGCATGGACGCGCACGGTGTGAAGCCCGACATCATGACGTTCGCCAAGGGCGTGGGCAACGGTCTCGCCATCGGCGGCGTGATCGCGCGCGGTGAGATCATGGACTGCCTCAAGGCGAACTCGATCTCGACCTTCGGCGGCAACCCGGTCGCCACCGCGGGCGCCAAGGCCACTGTGGACTATCTGCTCGAGCACGACCTGCAGGGCAACGCCGCGAAGCTGGGCGACCGGCTGCTGTCCGGCCTGCGTCAGATCGGTGCCCGGCACGACATCGTCGGCGACGTCAGGGGCAAGGGCCTGATGATCGGCATCGAGCTCGTGCGGCCGGGCGGCACGGAGCCGAACCCGCCGGCCGCGACGGAGGTGCTGGAGGAGACGAGGAGCAGGGGGCTGCTCGTCGGCAAGGGCGGCCTGTACAACAACGTCATCCGGCTCGCCCCGCCGATGACCCTCACCGGCGACGAGGCGGAACAGGCACTGGACATCCTCGGCGAGGCCATCACCGCCGCCGACCACCGCTGACGAAGGAGAACGCTCGCGTGACGAACCGGATCAGTCATTGGATCGACGGCAAGAGCTGGGCTGGGGTCGCTGAACGGACCGGGGAGGTGTTCGATCCCGCCACCGGCGAAGTCCGCGCATTGGTGGACTTCGCCGGTGACGGGCAGGTCGCCGAGGCCGTGAACGCCGCTGCCGCCGCCTTTCCCGGCTGGCGCGACACCTCGCTCGCCGCGCGCACGAAGATCATGTTCGCGTTCCGCGAGCTGCTCGTGGCGCGCAAGGAGGAGCTCGCCGCGATCGTGACGAGCGAGCACGGCAAGGTGCTCTCGGACGCCGCGGGCGAGGTGCAGCGGGCGATCGAGAACGTCGAGTACGCGTGCGGTGCGCCGCAGCTGCTCAAGGGCGGGTACAGCGAGAACGCGTCGCGCGGGGTCGACGTGTACTCGCTCGCCCAGCCGCTCGGGGTCGTCGGCGTGATCTCGCCGTTCAACTTCCCGGCGATGGTGCCGCTGTGGTTCGTGCCCAACGCGATCGCGTGCGGCAACACCGTGGTGCTCAAGCCGAGCGAGAAGGATCCGTCGGCCGCCAACTTCATCGCTGAGCTGTTCGCCGAGGCCGGCCTGCCGAGCGGCGTGCTGAACGTGCTGCACGGCGACAAGGTCGCGGTGGACGGTCTGCTGAAGCACCCTGAGGTGAAGGCGATCTCGTTCGTCGGCTCCACACCGATCGCGCGCTACGTCTACGAGACCGGCACGGCGGCGGGCAAGCGCGTGCAGGCGCTCGGCGGCGCGAAGAACCACATGGTGGTGCTGCCCGACGCCGACCTCGACCTCGCCGCGGACGCCGCGGTGTCGGCCGGGTTCGGCTCGGCGGGGGAGCGGTGCATGGCCGTGTCGGTCGTGGTGGCCGTGGAACCGGTCGGCGACGAGCTGGTGAGCAAGATCACCGAGCGGATGGGCAGGCTGCGGGTCGGCGACGGCCGCAGGCCCGACTCGGAGATGGGACCACTCGTCACGGCGGCCCACCGCGAGCGCGTCGCGTCATATCTCGACGCCGGTGTCGAGGCCGGGGCGCGGCTCGTGGTGGACGGCAGGGAGGCGGGCGTCGACGGCGACTCGGGCGGCTTCTGGCTCGGCCCCACGCTGTTCGACCAGGTCGAGCCCGGCATGTCGATCTACACCGACGAGATCTTCGGGCCCGTGCTGTGCGTCGCCCGCGCCCACAGCTACGACGCCGCGCTGGCGTTGATCAACGCCAACCCGTACGGCAACGGCACGGCGATCTTCACCAATGACGGCGGGGCTTCTCGGCGGTTCCAGAACGAGGTCGAGGTGGGCATGGTCGGCGTCAACGTGCCGATCCCCGTGCCCGTTGGCTACTACTCGTTCGGCGGCTGGAAGAACTCGCTGTTCGGCGACAGCCACGCGTACGGTCCGGAGGGTTTCCACTTCTTCACCCGCACCAAGGTCGTCACCTCGCGCTGGCTCGACCCCTCCCATGGAGGCGTCAACCTGGGCTTCCCGCGCAACGTCTAGGCGACAACACGTTCGGGCACCGTAAACTCGTTGTCAAAAGGCGACGGAGGAGGTGCCGGTGGCCATCGCGGACGAGCGACGTTTCGAGGTGCTACGCGCCATCGTGGCCGACTACGTGTCGAACCAGGAGCCCGTCGGCTCCAAGGCACTGGTCGATCGCCACAACCTCGGTGTGTCGAGCGCCACTGTGCGCAACGACATGGCCGCGCTGGAGGAGGACGGCTACATCACGCAGCCGCACACCAGCGCCGGCCGCATCCCCACGGACAAGGGTTACCGGCTCTTCGTCGACCGGCTCTCCGAGATCAAGCCGCTGTCATCCGCCGAGCGCAGGGCGATCAGGCAGTTCCTGGAGGGCGCGATCGACCTCGACGACGTCCTGCGCCGCTCGGTGCGGCTGCTCGCGCAGCTCACCCGCCAGGTCGCCGTCATCCAGTACCCGACGCTGACCAACTCGACGGTGCGCCACGTCGAGGTGGTCCCGCTGACGCCCGCTCGGCTCATGCTCGTGCTGATCACCGACACGGGCCGGGTCGACCAGCGCACCGTCGACCTCGGCGACGTGGTCACCGACGACGCCGTGGCCAGGCTGCGCGACGTCCTCAACGGCACGCTCGCCGGGCACAAGCTCGCCGAGGCCGCCGCGAAGGTCTCCGAGCTGCCCGAGTCGAGCCCGAGCGAGCTGCGGGACGTGATGACCAGGGTGTGCACGGTGCTGGTCGAGTCGCTGGTCGAGCACCCCGAGGAGCGGCTGGTCCTCGGCGGCACGGCCAACCTCACACGCAACGTCGCCGACTTCCCCGGCTCGCTGCGGCAGGTGCTCGAGGCGCTGGAGGAACAGGTCGTGGTGCTCAAACTGCTCGCCGCCGCCCGCAACCCCGGTGCGGTCACCGTGAGTATCGGTGAGGAGAATGAGGACGAGCAGATGCGGAGCACCTCGATCGTGTCGATCGGGTACGGCTCCGACCAGCTGCTGCTGGGGGGCATGGGTGTGGTCGGTCCGACCAGGATGGACTACCCGGGCACGATCGCCGCGGTACGCGCGGTGGCCAACTACGTGGGCCAGATCCTGTCCGGCAAGTAGCCGGACCGTTGTGGCTCGTTACTAGGAGGACGAGTGTCAACGAACTGCCGGCTGGCGAGGCGAGCACAGGTCGCGCTCCAGCCGAAGGCCCCGCGATCGTGGCGGCGGGGCGCCGAGGCGGCGCGAACGGACACCGCGTAACCAGGTCAGAGCCCCGGCGGCGCGATCGCGTCGCGCGCGGGGTCGGCAAGAACACAGGAGGACGTCAAGACGGTGGCGAGGGACTACTACGGCATTCTGGGCGTGCCGAAGAACGCGAGCGACCAGGAGATCAAGCGCGCGTACCGCAAGCTCGCCCGCGAGCTGCACCCCGATGTCAACCCGTCCGAGGACGCGCAGCACAAGTTCAGCGAGGTCACCACCGCCTACGAGGTCCTCTCCGACCCGCAGAAGCGCAAGATCGTCGACCTCGGTGGGGACCCCATGGACAACGGGGCCGGCCGCGGCGGTGGCGGTGATCCCTTCGCGGGCTTCGGCGGGCTCGGCGACATCATGGACGCCTTCTTCGGCGCCGCCGCGGGCGGCGGCAGGGGCCGTGGGCCGCGCAGCCGCGTGCAGCCGGGCTCCGACGCGCTCATCCGGCTGAGCCTCTCGCTCGAGGAGTGCGCCACCGGCGTCGACAAGGAGATCACCGTCGACACCGCGATCCTGTGCGACCGCTGCCGTGGCGCCGGAACGGCGGAGGGCGGCTCCGTCACCACGTGTGACACCTGCAACGGGCAGGGTGAGATCCAGTCCGTGCAGCGCTCGTTCCTCGGCCAGGTGGTCACCGCCCGTCCGTGCCCGGTGTGCCGCGGCTTCGGCGAGGTCATCACCGACCCCTGCCAGCAGTGTGGGGGCGACGGCCGCGTGCGCGCGCGCCGCAACGTCACCGCCAAGATCCCGCCCGGCGTCGGCGACGGCATGCGCATCCGGCTCTCCGGCCAGGGCGAGGTCGGCGCGGGCGGCGGCCCGGCGGGCGACCTCTACGTCGAGATCGACGAGGAGCCGCACGACGTCTTCGTCCGCCAGGGCAACGACCTGCACTGCCACCTGCGCATCCCGATGACCAGCGCCGCGCTCGGCGCCGTCGTGCCGCTGGAGACGCTGATCGACGGCGAGCAGGAGATCGACATCGAGCCCGGTACGCAGCCGAACACCGAACTCGTGCTCACCGGAAAGGGCATGCCGAGACTGCGCTCCTCCGGCCGCGTTGACGGCAGGGGCGACCTGCACGTCCACGTCGAGGTGGTCGTGCCGACCAAGCTCGATGACGAGCAGTCCGGGCTCCTGCGCGAGCTGGCCCAGCTGCGTGGCGAGGAGGCGCCGATGCTCGCGGGCAACGGCACCAAGCACGGCGGGCTGTTCTCGAAGCTGCGCGCCAAGAGCCGGTGACCGAGACCACCCCACCGGTCTTCCTGGTCGAGGCGCTGCCACCCGGCGGCCACGTCGTTCTCGACGGCGAGGAGGCCCGCCACGCCGTCACCGTCCGCCGCACGCGGGTCGGCGAGCGGCTGACCCTGTCCGACGGGAACGGCGGCGTCGCCGACTGCGTGGTGGACGCCGTCCACCCCGGCAGGGACGCCCGGCTGGAGCTCACCGTCGAGACCCGCCGCGACGAGCCCGAGCCCGCGCTGCACGTCACGATCGTGCAGGCGCTCGCGAAGGGCGATCGCGGCGAGCTGGCCGTCGAGCTCGCCACCGAGGCCGGAGCCGATGCCGTGCTGCCCTGGCGCGCCGCGCGCAGCATCGCGCGCTGGGACGACGGCCCCCGCGGCGCCAAGGCGCTCGCGCGCTGGCGCGGCACGGCCCGCGCTGCCGCCAAGCAGGCCCGCAGGGGGCGGGTGCCCGAGGTCGGCGACCCGGTGAGCACCCGGCAGCTCGCGGCGCTGCTCGCCGACGCCGACGGCGCGCTCGTGCTGGAGGCGGGCGCCGAGCACCTCCTCACCGAGGTACCCCTTCCACAGCAAGGGAAGCTGTACGTCGTCGTGGGCCCGGAGGGCGGCGTCACGGCCGAGGAGCTCGCCGCGTTCCGCACCGCGGGCGCCGTCGAGGTGCGGCTCGGGCCCACGGTGTTGCGCACGTCCACGGCAGGCGCGGTCGCGCTCGGTGCACTCGGTGCCCTGACTGCGCGGTGGCGGTAGCCCGAATGGACGCGGGCAATCCTGCCCACACGGCTGTTTGGACCCTTTTTCTCGGTGATTTCTGGCGCATCTCGGCAACCAGCCGTTACTGTTGTTAACGATCGGACACACACGGATGGCCGTGTGCTGACGACCCCGCCGGACACCTCCCCCCTCGGTCCGGCGGCGCCGCGGTGGCGAGTGGAGCGACCCCCAGGCTTCACCGCCCCGCGGCTTCTTAGTCGGGTGGCCTCCGGCCACCCTCCCCATTGGCGGTGTCGCTGTGTTCTCTGGGGGGACACCCCCCAGACCCCCGAACCGCCCCGCGGCTTCTTAGTCGCTCCGGGCCTCCGGCCCTCCGCTCCCTCTTCGCGGTGTCGCTGTGTTTTCTGGGCGGCATGTGGTCGTGGGGTTGCCCTTCTTGTGGTCGGCGGTCCGGCGGTCGGCCTTCGGGTGTGGTGGACGTTAGGGTTTGGCCATGAGTGATGCCGATACCTTGTTCGAGCGGATCATTGCTCGAGAGATTCCCGCCGACATCGTGCACGAGACCGAGACGACGCTGGCATTTCGCGACATTCAGCCGCAGGCCGCCACGCACGTGCTGGTGGTGCCGAAGAAGCGGTATCGGAACGTCGCCGAGCTCGCCGCGGCCGACCCGCAGTTGCTCGCCGACGTGATCGCCACCGCGGCCAAGGTCGCCGAACTGGAAGGCCTCACCGAAAACGGCTACCGGGTGGTCTTCAACACCGACTCCCACGCAGGTCAGACCGTTTTCCACGTGCACGCGCACGTGCTCGGAGGGGAACAGCTCGGCCACTTCGGGCGTTACTCGGGTGAGGCCGGGTAATCTAGCCGCCCTGATGTGTCGATGCCGTTAACATCGACAGGGCAAGCAGCAACGACGAGTGGCACGTACGTGCAGAAAGAGGCCAGAGGCCACGTGGCCGGAACCGTTCCGCAGCAACCAGCAGACGCCGTCTCGCAACCAGCGGCTCAGTCGGCACAGTCGAAGTTCCCGATTCCCGACGCCGCCGCGCTCGTTCTGCTCGGCTCTCGTGACGAGAACCTCCGCGCCGCGGAAGACCTCCTCGATGCCGACGTGCACGTCAGGGGCAATGAGGTCACCCTCACCGGCGCGCCGTCCGACGTCGCCTTCGCCGAGCGCGTCTTCGCCGAGCTCGTCACCCTTGCCACCCGCGGCCAGCAGGTCGGGCCCGACACCGTCCGGCGCACCGTCGCGATGCTGTCCACGGGCACGTCGGAGTCGCCGGCCGACGTGCTGAGCATGGACATCCTGTCCCGCAGGGGACGGACGATCCGGCCCAAGACGCTGAACCAGAAGCGGTACGTCGACGCCATCGACAAGCACACGATCGTGTTCGGCATCGGCCCCGCCGGCACCGGCAAGACATACCTCGCCATGGCGAAGGCGGTGCAGGCCCTGCAGGCCAAGCAGGTCAACCGCATCATCCTCACCAGGCCGGCTGTCGAGGCGGGGGAGCGGCTCGGCTTCCTGCCCGGCACGCTCTACGAGAAGATCGACCCCTACCTGCGGCCGCTGTACGACGCGCTGCACGACATGGTCGACCCCGACTCGATCCCGCGCCTGATGCAGGCGGGCACGATCGAGATCGCGCCGCTGGCCTACATGCGCGGTCGCACGCTCAACGACGCGTTCATCATCCTCGACGAGGCGCAGAACACCACGCCCGAGCAGATGAAGATGTTCCTGACCCGCCTCGGCTTCGGTTCGAAGGTCGTGGTCACCGGTGACATCACGCAGGTCGATCTGCCGAGCGGGCAGCGCAGCGGGCTGCGGATCGTGCGCGACATCCTCGAGGGCGTCGACGACCTGCACTTCGCCAGCCTGAACAGCCAGGACGTGGTGCGGCACAAGCTGGTCGGCGACATCGTCGACGCGTACGAGAAGTGGCAGGCCACCCAGGACGCCGCCACGGGCAACGGAAGGGCCGTCAGCGGTCGATGAGCGATGACGAGCGCAGCGAGGAATCGCTCCGTTGGACACAGTGCGTTCGTGCCTCGCGGGTGT
>NZ_QEQT01000089.1:0-91476 GCF_003311655.1 Prauserella sp. PE36
GGCACGATCGTGTTCGCCACGTTCGCCGGCATCTACTTCTGGTTCCCGAAGATCACTGGCCGGATGATGGACGAGCCGCTGGGCAAGCTCCACTTCTGGACCACGTTCATCGGCTTCCACGCCACGTTCCTCGTCCAGCACTGGCTGGGTGCCGAGGGCATGCCGCGCCGGTACGCCGACTACCTCGTGACCGACGGCTTCACCACGCTCAACACGATCTCCACGATCGGCGCCTACCTCCTCGGTGCCTCGACGCTGCCGTTCATCTGGAACGTCTTCAAGAGCTACCGCTACGGCGAGGTCGTGACCGTGGACGACCCGTGGGGCTACGGCAACTCGCTCGAGTGGGCCACCAGCTGCCCGCCGCCGAGGCACAACTTCACCGAGCTGCCCCGGATCCGTTCCGAGCGCCCGGCGTTCGAGCTGCACTACCCGCACATGGTCGAGCGGATGCACAACGAGGGCCACATCACCTTCACGGGTAAGGCGCTGCCTCACCCGGAGGCGAAGGACGCGCCGTCGGAGGTCCTCACCGAGGCCGCCGTCCCGGGACGGCACGACAAGGACAACGCGAGCGAACAGTGAGCGCGACCCCTGTCCTGATCACCACGACGGGGCCGGACAAACCTGGTGTCTCCTCGGTCCTCTTCGCCGCGCTGACCCGGCACGGCGTCGAGGTGCTCGACGTCGAGCAGGTGGTGATCAGGGGTCAGCTCGTGCTCGGCGTGCTCGTCGGGGTCGAGAGCGACCCCGAGGCGCTGCAGGAGGCCGTCGAGCAGGCGATGGCCACGGTGTCGATGCACGTCGAGGTCCGCATCGGTTCGGCGATCGGCACCGATCCGTTCGCGCAGGGGCGGCAGGGTTCGACGCACGTCCTCACGTTGCTGGGCCGCCCGGTGACGGCGCGAGCGTTCACGGAGGTCGCGGGAAGGCTCGCGGCGGTGAACGCCAACATCGACACCATCCGCAGCATCGCCGACTATCCGGTGACGGGCCTGGAGGTCTACGCCTCGGTCGCGCAGGACACGCCCGAGGCCGACGCGGAACTGCGCTCGATGCTCGCGGAGGTGGGTTCGCGCGGCGGTCTGGACGTCTCGATCGAGCGGGCCGGGCTGTCGCGGCGCGCGAAGCGGCTCGTCGTGTTCGATGTGGACTCCACCCTGATCCAGGGTGAGGTGATCGAGATGCTCGCGGCGTACGTGGGTCTCGAGTCGCAGGTGCGGGAGATCACCGAGGCCGCGATGCGCGGAGAGCTGAACTTCACCGAGTCGCTCGAACGCAGGGTCGCCCTGCTCGAGGGGCTTCCCGAGTCGGTGCTCGACGAGGTGGCCGACTCGATCGATCTGACGCCGGGTGCGCGCACCACTGTCCGAACCCTCAAGCGCCTTGGCTTCCGCTGCGGCGTCGTGTCCGGCGGGTTCACGCGCATCATCGACCGGCTCGTCAAGGACCTCGGTCTCGACTTCGCAGCGGCCAACGAGCTGGAGATCGTGGACGGCAAGCTCACGGGACGCGTCACCGGGGAGATCATCGACCGGGCGGGCAAGGCGGTGGCTCTGCGCAAGTTCGCCTCCGGCTACGGGATTCCGGTCGCGCAGTGCGTCGCCGTCGGAGATGGGGCCAACGACATCGACATGCTGTCGGCCGCGGGCATGGGCATCGCGTTCAACGCCAAGCCCGCGCTGCGTGAGGTCGCCGACGCCGCGCTGTCGTATCCCTACCTCGACGCCGTGCTGTTCATGCTGGGCGTGACCCGCGCGGAGGTGGAGGCGGCCGACGCCGCCGACGGGCTTCCGCTCGTCCGGCCGTGACCTCGATACTGGAACCACTCGCCGCGCGCTACGCGTCGTGGCTCGGTCTTCCCTCGGAGCAGACCGCGGAGCCGGAAGCCGCCCCCGGCGAAGTGCGGGCGATGCCGGTGGTGCTGCGCATGGAGAAGGCCGGCCCGCCCGCGCGCACGCCGCTGCTGGAGGCGGCGGCGACCGCGGCGCTGGCCGTGTGCCTCGACGAGCGCGCCGCCGACGGCGGGGAGTGGCACGAGGCCGTGAGCGCGTGGGTGGGCGGGCACATCCGCAAGGTCGCCAGGCGGGCGCGGGGAGCGCATTGGCAGGCCGTGCAGGAACTGCCCGGCGTGACGGTGACAGTGGACGGAGCGCAGGCGCGCGCGTTGCTGCCCGGCCGGGTCGCGGACGTGCCCAAGGACGTCGCGCGGCTGCAGATCTCCGGCAGCGACCTGCCCGCCGACGAGCCTGGGGAGCCGCCTGCGGACCTGCCGCTGCTGCTCCTGAACCCCGGCATCACGATGACGGTCGGCAAGGCCGCCGCGCAGGTGGGCCACGGCACGATGCTGCTGGCTTCCCTGCTGGGCAAGGAGGAACTCGCGCGCTGGCGGGAGCGGGACTACGGCTGCGCGGTGCGCACGGCGACCGACGCGGAGTGGACGAAGCTGTACCCGCGCGATCCCGCGGCCGCCTGGCGCGACCGCGAGGTGATCGCCGTGCGGGACGCCGGCTTCACCGAGATCGCCCCGGGCACGGTCACCGTGCTCGCCCAGTGGCGAGGCTGAACCACCTGCCCCCAAGGCCACCTTTGTTGCGTTCAACGCAACAAAGGTGGCCTTGGGGAGCGTTTGTCAGGCGGGCTGGCTGTCCGCCTTCCAGACCACGTACGCCTCGTCGGCGTCGGTCGTCATGGCCTCCACGAACTTGTCGTGATCGAAACCGGGCAGGGTCTGCAGCCGTTCGATGAGCGCGTTCGCCGCGGGGTCGCCGCTCGGCACCGCTGTGCCCGTTCCGTCGGCCGCGGCCAGCATCAGGAAGACGTCTTCCTTCCACGGACCTTCTGGGATGACTCGCACCACCACGGCGGTCAGCTCCGACCAGGTGATGGACTCCTCGCTGCCATCGGCGAGCTGTCGGCGCACACCGGTGTCGTCCACGCTGACCGACCGGGACCGTGCGCTGGATGAGTCGGGGAACAAGACTTCTCCCTTGCCTCGGGTTCCGTTCACCGTAGCGCCTTCTTCCCCGGCGCTCAGGCCGGGGCGGCGGCGTCCAGCCTGCGCAGGGCGTCCCGGGCGACCTTTGGGTCGTGCGTCGGCCACAGCGGCGGCAGCGACGCGCGCAGGAATCCGCCGTAGCGCGCCGTCGCCAGGCGCGAGTCGAGTACCGCGACGACGCCCTTGTCGGTCACGGACCGATGCAGCCGCCCAGTGCCCTGTGCCAGCAACAACGCGGCGTGGGTGGCCGCGACGGTGAGGAAACCGTTGCCACCACGCGCTTCGACGGCCCGCTGCCGGGCTGACGACACCGGGTCGTCGGGGCGCGGGAACGGGAGCCGGTCGACGATCACGAGCTGCAGCGACGGACCGGGGACGTCGACGCCCTGCCACAGCGAGAGTGTGCCGAACAGGCACGTGCGTGGATCGTCGGCGAATTTGCTCACCAGCAACGACGTCGAGTCGTCGCCCTGGCAGAGGATCGGGTGCTTGACGCGGTCGCGCAGTTCCTCGGTGGCCTGTTTCGCCGCGCGCATCGACGAGAACAGCCCCAGCGCACGCCCGCCGGCCGCGTCGATGAGCTCGGCGATCTCGTCGAGCGTGCGCTCGCCGAGTCCGTCGCGACCCGGCGGCGGCAGATGCTTGGCGACGTACAGGATTCCGTGCTTGCGGTAGTCGAAGGGCGAGCCGACGTCGAGGCCGCTCCAGCGCGGGCCGTCGTCGTCCGACGGCGCGGGCTTGTCCGTGGCGGTGCCCTCCGCCTTGACCGTCGGCTTCGGCGACGGTGGCAGCCCCCACTGGCGGGCCAGCGTGTCGAAGGCGCCGCCGAGCGCGAGCGTCGCGGACGTCAGCACCGTGGTGCTGCGCGCGAACACCCGCTCCCGCAGCAGCCCGCCCACCGAGAGCGGCGCGACGTGCAGCGCGGGCGGCCGGGGCGAGGCCGAGTACTGGTCCCCGGAGAGCCAGACGACGTCCTGCCGGTGGGCCTGGTCCTCGTCGAACGCGTCCAGCAGCCGCACCGCGGTGTCGTGCACCTCGTCGAGCAGCGAGCGGGCGAGCTTGCGTGCCGTGGCCTCCTCGATGTCCTCCTTGCGCTCGGAGCCCAGCGCGGTGAGGCACCCGTGCGCGGCGTCGCGCACGACCGTCAGCGCGCCGCCCAGCGGCGTCGGCAGCGTGTCCATGCGGCCCGGCGGCAGGTCGTCGAGCACGAGCGCGAGCCCGTCGCCGGCCTCCAGGAGCCGGTCGGCGATGTCGGCGTCGATGAGCCTGCCGCAGCGCCGCGTGGCCGCGGAGATCAGCGACGTGGTGAGCTCGGACGTGGCCACGGACGTCACGCGGTCGACCAGCTCGTGCGCCTCGTCGATCACCACCAGGTCGTGCTCGGGCAGCACCTGGTACTCCTGCAGCGCGTCGATCGCGAGCAGCGCGTGGTTGGTCACCACCACGTCCGCGCGGCCCGCCTCGCCCCGCGCGCGCTCGGCGAAGCAGTCGGTGCCGACCGGGCAGCGGGCGACGCCGAGGCATTCGCGCGCCGTGACCGACACCTGCCGCCAGGCCTGTTCGGACACGCCGGGCACGAGTTCGTCGCGGTCGCCGGTCTCGGTGTCCGACGACCATTCGTGCAGGCGTTTGACCTCCCTGCCGATGCGGGAGACGGCGAACGCGTCGAACAGCCCGGTGTCCTCGGGTTCCTCGGGAGCGCCGGTGTGCACGCGATGCATGCAGAGGTAGTTGCGCCTGCCCTTGAGGATCGCGAACGTGGGCTCCCTGCCGAGCGGCTTCTTCAGCGCCTTCGCGAGCCTCGGCAGGTCCCGGTCGACGAGCTGGCGCTGCAGCGCGATCGTGGCCGTGGAGACCACCACCGTCGCCTCGTGCTCCACCGCGTACCGGATTGCGGGCACGAGGTACGCCAGCGACTTCCCGGTTCCGGTGCCCGCCTGCACGGCGAGGTGCTCGCCGGTGCGGATCGCCTTGGCGACCGCCTCCGCCATCCGCACCTGGCCCTCGCGCTCTGCTCCGCCCACGGCCTCGACGGCGTGCGAGAGGAGATCGCGGACGCTGGGCAGGGTGGAGATGGAGGACGGCACGGATCGAGACGTTACCGCCCGGGTGCGTCAGTTCCGGGCGCGGTGCGCGCCAACTGGTCGCCCATTGATCACGAACGGTCCATTCACGTCTCATCGAGTCGTCGCGAACCGGTCATAACGTCTGCCGGATGAGACGCATCCCATCCCGCATCCTCGCCTGCCTGCTGGCGGCGGCCACGGTCGCCGTCGCCGGTCCGGCGCTGTCCCCGATGGCCGCCGCGGACCCCGGAGACGTCGTCGTCGACGAGTCCTTCGACGGCACCGCGCTGCCCGACGGCTGGCGGCCCGTGGCTGGGCAGTGGCAGGTCGCGGGAGGCCGCCTGGTGAACACCGAACCGGGCAGCCTTTCGAGGATCACGTTCGGCACTCACCTGCGCGACTTCCGCGCCGAGGCGACCATCCGGTTCGAGTCCGTGAACAACACGAGCCGCTGGGCCGGCCTCGTGCTCGACACCGACCCGTCCGGCGCCGTGCCGTGGAGCCAGGCGATCATGCGGTCGGCGTCCACCGCGAGCAACGGCATCGAGTTCGCCGGGCGCACCGAGGGCAACACCTGGAACGTCACCAACGCGGGCGCCGCGCCGTACGACGCGGGCACCGGCCGGGACATCCGGGTCGCCATCGAGGTGCACGGCAGCCGCGCGACCTGGTCCTTCGACGGTCAGACCGTGCTCACGTCGACGCAGGTGCGGCGCAGCACCGGCGGCGTGCTGGGCCTCATCGCCGACGGCGCGCGGATCAGCGTCGACGACGTCAAGGTCACCGAGCTGGAGCCCTTGCCGGTGACGCAGCCCGACGGCGCGCTGCCGCTCACCGTCGCGCACCGCGGCTACTCCTCGGTCGCGCCGGAGAACACGCTCGCCGCCGTGGAGGCCGGGATCCGGGCCGGCTCCGAGTACGTCGAGATCGACGCGCAGACGACCGCCGACGGCGTGCCCGTGGTGATGCACGACAGCACCGTCGACCGCACCACCGAGGGCACTGGCGACGTCTCGAAGCTCACGGCCGACTACGTCACCGGGCTCGACGCGGGCTCGTGGTTCTCGCCCGCGTACGAGGGCCAGCGCGTGCCGACCCTCGGTGAGGTGCTGGACCTCGTCAAGGGCAGCGGTTCGACGCTGCTGCTGGAGGTGAAGGGCCCGGAGACCCGCGCCGAGACCGAGGGCATCCTCGCCGAGGTCAGGGCCCGCGGCATGGCCGAGCAGGTGCTGCTGCAGAGCTTCGACGAGCGGGTGCTGCGCGATGCGCGCGACCTGGCACCGGAGATCCCGCTCGGCCTGCTGCGGGGCACGCTGGACGCCGACCCGCTCGCGACGGCGCGTGACCTCGGCGTGGTCGCCTACAACCCCTCGTCGGCGGCGCTGCTCACCAGGCCCGGCACCGTGGCGACGCTCAACGACGCCGGCATCGCCGTGATGCCTTACACGATCGACGACGCCGGGACCTGGCTGCGGCTGGCCGAGATCGGCGTGGACGCCGTGATCACGAACAAGGCCGGTGAGCACTTCGGCTGGCGGCAGCGGGCCGGGCAGGACGCGCCCGCGAAGCCGAGCGTGTCGCTCGTCGCGCCCGCCGACGGCGCGCAGCTGCGCCGGTACTCCTCGGCCGTGGTCGCGGTGGACGCCCGCGACGCCGAGACCGTGACCGTGACGCTCGACGGCGAGCCGGTCGAGGTGGGCGCCCCGCTGGACCTGCGGAACCTCGCGGCGGGCGAGCACAAGCTGACCGCCGTCGCCGAGGGGCCCGGCGGCACGGCGGAGGCGAGCGCGACGTTCGACCTCGTCGTGGACGTCACGGGTGTGCGGGTGCTGGTGGCCGAGGCCGGTGTCGCGCCGGAGGACACCGCCACGATCCTGGGTCACCTCGACAAGGGCCGCTGGCAGCTCGCCGAGCGCGCCGTCCACAAGGCGGGCTTCACCGCCGAGCAGGAGGAAGTCCTGCTGGCGGACCTCCGCACGCTCTCGGAGCGCTGACCAACTGCCCCCAAGGCCACCTTCGTTGCGTTCAACGCAACAAAGGTGGCCTTGGGGCAAGGCGGGGTCACACAAGCGAGTGACGTCACCGCGACCGGGTCAGGTGACGGCGCGGCTCCGCCGATGTCGTGTGCGGGTCAGCAGGCGATCTTGGAAGGAACGCGCATGGCGAAGATCAACAGGGCTGCGGTGGTGGCCGTTCTCGCGACCGGGGCGCTCGCGCTGCCAGTGCAGGCTCAGGCGCAGACCGTCTCCACCGCGTCGGCGTCGCTCGGCGCGGCGGACCTGGTCGTGAACGGCGAGGTCACCCAGGCGGGGCCGATCGCCCCGTGCGACGTCGCGGGCCCGGCGGCGGGCGCATCGGACGGCGTGGACGTCGGCGCCGACACCGAGTTCGGCCGCGGCGAGACGAACTGTGCCCGCGCGGGCGACGGCGTGTCCAGCGCGAAGGCGACGGGCCAGCGGTTCGAGACCTCGGTGCTCAAGCAGTTCGGCGGGCCGACGATCCGGGTGCGCACGTTCTCGGCCGAGTGCCGCACCACCACGAACGGCAGCAGCGGCTATGTCGAGCTCGGCGGCGTCTCCGGCTTCACCCTGCCGCAGAACATCCCGCCGAACCACACCATCACGATCCCCGGCAGGGCACAGGGCGACCCGCCGCTGGCCGAGCTCGTGCTCAACGAGTTCACCGCGCCGACGCCGCCCGACGGCAGCCTCACCACGACCGCACTGCGCATCAAACTGTTCCCGCAGGGCGGACCCGCCAGCGGCGACATCCGCGTCGGCACGGCCGCCTGCGATCCCTACGGGGGCTAACGCGGCGGCCGGGAGAGCTGCGTCAGCTCCTCCCGGTCGGGCAGGCCCTGCCAGTCGCCCTCCACGGACAGCGCGAGCGCACGGCACGCGGCGGCCGTGCGCACGCGCCGCTCCGGCGGCGCTCCAGTGAGGAAGTCCGCGAGATAACCGGCCACGAACGCGTCGTCGGCGCCGTCGGCGTCGACCGCGCGGACCGGGTAGGAGGGCACGTCGTAGCGCGAGCCGTGCAGCTCCGCGACCGCGCCCCTCGGCCCGAGCCGCACCACGACCTCCTCCGGGCCCAGCTCGGACAGGCCGGAGGCCAGTTCCTCGGCCGTGCCGTCGAAGCCGAGCATGCGCGCCTCGTCGTCGCCCGCGAACACGATGTCGGCCCTGGTCACCAGGTCCAGCAGCACCGGGCGGGCCTCCTCCGGCGGCCACAGGGCGTGCCGGTAGTTGAGGTCGAACGACACCGGAACGCCTTCCGCGTGTGCCACCTCGATCGCCGCGAGCACCGCCTTGGCCGCCGTGTCGGACAGCGCGGGCGTGATCCCGGACAGGTGCAGCACGCCCGCCTCGGCGACGCGGTCCTCGCAGATGTCCTCGGGACACAGCCGGGAACCCGCGCTGCCGTGCCGGTAGAAGGCGACGCGCGGCGAGTCGGGCGTGCGGAAGTCCTTGAGTGCCAGCCCGGTCGGCGCCTCCTGGTCGGTGACGGCCGCAGAGGTGTCGACGCCCTCCGCCCGCAGCCGCGAGAGCACCAGCGCTCCCGGCTCGTCGGCGCCGACCCTGCCAGCCCACGCGGACTCAATGCCGAGCCTGGCCACACCGATCGCCACGGTCGACTCCGAGCCCGTGATGCCCACCTCGGCCGTGGTGGCGTGCCGCAGCCTGCCCTCGGAGGTGCCGAACGCGGCGAGGGTCTCGCCGAAGGTCAGCAGACCGGGAACAGTCACGAAGCGACCCGTGGGCTTCCGCTGATCTCCACGCCCTCCGACCTCAGCTCCGCGAGTGCCTTGTCCACAGTGGACGACGAGACGCCCGCGGTCAGGTCGGCGAGCACGCGCACCCCGAAGCCCGCCCTCGCCGCGTCGAGCGCCGTGGCACGGACACAGTGGTCGGTCGCGATGCCGGCCACCTCCACCGCGGTCACGTCCCGCTCGCGCAACCAGTCCGCCAGCCGCTCGCCGGCGTCGGTCGCGCCCTCGAACCCGGAGTAGCCGTCGCTGTACTGGCCCTTCGAGAACACCGCCGTGATCGGCCCGACGTCGAGCTGCGGATGGAAGCCGGCGCCCGCCGTGCCGGCCACGCAGTGCCGGGGCCACGAGCGCACGAAGTCGGGTTCGTCGCTGAAGTGCGCGCCCGGATCGATGTGGTAGTCCCTCGTGGCCACCACGTGCGCGTAGTCGTTGTCGCGCAGGTGCCCCGAGATCGCCTCCGCGACCGCGGCACCGCCGGTGACCGCGAGCGCACCGCCCTCGCAGAAGTCGTTCTGCACGTCCACCACGATCAGCGCGGTCGTCATCTCGTCCTCCTCAGCTGAAGGTCGTGGGGATGGCCGGGTCGCCGCCGGAGAGCTTGAGCCCCTCCCACGGCAGGCTCACCAGCGCGCGGCGCAGCCGTTGCCTTCCGTCCTCAAGGGTGGGCAGCTCGTCCACCGGTTGTCCAGCGCGCATGAGGGGGATCAGCAACTCGCGGTCGTGCTCGCCGAGCTCCGGCGGCTTCGCGGTCGGGTAGACGACCTCCTCCAGCGCGGTCCCGGTCGGCTTGTGCCTGCGCAGCGCCGACTTGCGGCCCCCTCTGGATGCCTTGTGCTCACTGCGTTTCGCGACCGGCCTGCCGTCGACCTCGACCAGCTTGTACACCATTCCGGCCGTCGGCGCGCCCGAACCGGTGACCACCGAAGTGCCGACGCCGTACGCGTCGACGGGCTCGGCCCGCAGCGCGGCGATCGCGTGCTCGTCGAGATCGCCGGACACCACGATCCGCGTGTCACTGGCGCCGAGGGAGTCGAGCTGCTCGCGGGCCTTGCGGGCGAGCACGCCGACATCGCCGGAGTCGATCCGGATCGCGCCGAGCTCGGGACCGGCCACGCGCACGGCCGTCTCGATGCCCGCCGTGATGTCGTAGGTGTCCACCAGCAGCGTCGTGTCCACGCCCATCTTGTCGATCTGCGCGCGAAACGCCGCTTCCTCGCTGTCGTGCAGCAGCATGAACGCGTGCGCGACCGTGCCGCGCGTCGGGATCCCGTAGCGGCGGCCCGCTTCCAGGTTGGACGTGGTGGCGAACCCGGCGAGGTACGCGGCGCGCGCGGCAGCGACGGCGGCCTGCTCGTGGGTGCGCCGCCCGCCCATCTCGATGATCGGCCTGCCGTGTGCCGCGCTGGACATCCGCGCTGCCGCCGAGGCCACCGCGCTGTCGTGGTTGAGGATCGAGAGCGCCACCGTCTCCAGCACCACGCATTCGGCGAACGTGCCCCGCACGGTGAGGATCGGGGAGCCGGGGAAGTACAGCTCACCCTCGGGATAGCCGTCGACATCGCCCGAGAACTCGTAGTCGGCGAGCCAGGACAGGGTGTCGCCGTCCACCACCGCCGTGGTCTCCAGCTGTGCGATCTCGGCGTCGGTGAACCGGAAGTCGGTGATCGCGTCGACGACCCTGGCGGTACCGGCGACGACGCCGTACCTGCGGCCGGCGGGGAGCCTGCGTGCGAAGACCTCGAACACGCAGTCCCGCTCACCCGTGCCGTCCGCGAGCGCACTGCCGAGCATGGTCAGTTCGTAGTGGTCGGTCAGCAGCGCCGTGCTGTTGTCGTTGTTGCCGCTCTGTTCGGCCATACCGGGAAGACTATTCACCCACACGGCCCGACCGGTGCCGCACCGCCCCTTCGAGGCGTGACAACATGGAGCCATGACCACGCCTGTCGAGGCCGAAGAGACACTCGGTGCGGACGCCGCCGCCGGGGACAGTCCGTGGCAGACCATCGTCTGGAACGACCCGGTCAACCTGATGTCGTACGTGACGTACGTGTTCCAGAAGTTGTTCGGGTACAGCAGAGACCACGCCACGAAGCTCATGCTCGACGTGCACCACAAGGGAAAGGCCGCCGTGTCGTCCGGGACCAAGGAGAAGGTGGAGGGCGACGTCGCCAAGCTCCACGCGGCCGGCCTGTGGGCCACGATGGAACAGCCGTGAAGGGCTGGCGCCGCAAGGGCGGCAAGGTGCTCGCGGGCTTCGAGCAGCAGGAGGCCGCGGTGCTGCGCGGCCTGGTGAGTCAGGTGGACGACATGCTCCGCGCGCGTGCGCAGGAGGCGCCGCAGGACGAGCTGGCCGAGCTGACCGGGATCAAGACGGGTCCGTCCGAGAGCCCCAACGACCCGGTGCTGTCCCGGCTGCTGCCCGACTTCCACAAGCTGGACCCCGACAACCCGACGACGGAGGACCTCGACTCGGTCGCCGCGCTCCGCTCGCTGCACGAGCCGGAGGTGCTGGACGCCAAGGTCGGCGTCGCCGCCGTCGTCATGGACACCCTGCCGCCGGAGGGCGGCGACATCCGGCTGACCTACGAGCAGGCCGACGCGTGGCTGGCGGCCCTCAACGACGTGCGGCTGGCGCTCGGCACCGCGCTCGACGTCACCGACGACATGCCGGACGAGCTGCCCGAGGACGACCCCCGCGCGCCGCATCTGGGTGTCTACCACTGGCTGACCTGGGTGCAGGAGAGCCTGGTACAGGCACTGACCGAGTGATGCGGAACGCGATCACGGACGTGCCGGGCGTGCTCGTCGGCCACCACCACCGGGTGGGGGACGGCTGGGCCACGGGCACGACCGTGGTGCTCGTGCCGGGGGAGGCCGTCGCCGCCGTCGACCAGCGCGGCGGAGCGCCCGGCACGCGGGAGACGAACCTGCTGGAGCCGGAGAACCTCGTGCAGCGGGTCAACGCCGTGTGCCTGTCCGGGGGCAGCGCGTACGGGCTCGCGGCCGCGGACGGCGTCATGCGCTGGCTCGGCGAGCACGAGTTGGGCTTCCCCGTCGGCGTCGAGCCCCACGAGGTGGTGCCGATCGTGCCCGGCGCCGTGATCTTCGACCTGCCGCGAAGCACGTGGGGCAACCGGCCGGACGCGTCGTTCGGCTACGCGGCGTGCGAGGCGGCCACGGACGGTCCCGTCGAGCTGGGCACGGTCGGTGCGGGGGCCGGTGCGCAGGTCGGCTCCCTCAAGGGCGGTGTCGGCACGGCGAGCGAGGTCGTCGACGGGTTCGTGGTCGGCGCGCTCGCGGTGGTGAACGCGTCCGGCGAGGCCGTGCGCCCCGGCACCGGGGAGCCCTTCGCCGCGGACCACGAGGTCGACGGCGAGTTCGGCGTCGCCCGGTGGCCGGGCAGGCCGGGTGACCTCTCCCCGCGTGGGAAGGATCTCAACACCACGATCGGCGTGGTGGCAGTCGACGCGACGTTGTCGAAGGCGGAGTGCCGCAGGCTCGCCGTGGCCGGTCAGGACGGGCTCGCGCGTGCCGTTCGTCCCGCGCACACCATGTTCGACGGCGACACCGTGTTCGCGCTGGCCACGGGTGAGCGGGAGTTGCCGAGCGAGCAGGGCCGGATCGGCGAGGCGAGCCGGATGGTCGCCCTCGACGCGCTCTGTTCCGCCGCGGCGAGGGTGTTCACCCGTGCGATGGTGCGTGGCCTGCTCGCGGCGACGGGCGTCCCGGGCCTGCCGGCGTACCGCGACGTCTGGCCGGAGGCCTTCAAGCCGTAACCACGCGAGTCCCCCGCTGAGGCGCGCGAGTCCCCCGCTGAGGCGCGCGAGTCCCCCGTTCCGGCGGGCGAGTTCCCCGTTCCGGCGGGCGAGTTCCCCGTTCCGGCGCGCGACGTGTGCGCTCCGTTGCCGCCATCGCATCCCCAGTCGCGCATCTCGGCGTCCCGAATGGGCAACTCGCAGGCGGGAGCGGGCAACTCGCGGGCGAGAGCGGGGGACTCGCGGGTGGGAGCGGGGGACTCGCGGGTGTGACGTTCGTGGCTCGTCTCACGCTGTGAACGCCCGGTATCCAGCCCGTAAGATGTTCACCGTGCTTCGGATCCGCCGTGACCTCGTGGACGCGATCGTCGCGCACGCCCGTCGTGACCACCCCGACGAGGCGTGCGGCGTCATCGCCGGCCCCGACGACGGCAGCGACCGTCCCGAGCGGTTCATCCCGATGGTGAACGCCGCGCGCTCGCCGACGTTCTACGAGTTCGACTCCGGTGACCTGCTCAAGCTGTACCGCGAGATGGCCGCGAACGACGAGACACCCGTCGTGATCTACCACTCGCACACCGCCACCGAGGCGTACCCCTCCCGCACGGACATCAAGCTGGCCCAGGAGCCGTTCGCGCACTACGTGCTGGTGTCGACCAGGGACGCGGACGAGCACGAGTTCCGGTCCTACCGCATCGTCGACGGCGTCGTGACCGAGGAGCCGGTCGAGGTCGTCGAGTCGTACATGTTCGCCAACACCGGTAGCGACGACGTACCCGACGCGTAGGTCACAGACGGGAATTTCCCCGTCTTCGTGAACGTCTGTCCTGTCATAAACCATTTGCGGAGGTAACCCATGGCCGTGACCGTGTCGATCCCGACCATCCTGCGTACGCACACCGGCGGCGAGAAGTCCGTCGAGGCGTCCGGCAAGACGGTGCTGGAGGTCATCGACGACATCGAGGCCAGGCACGGAGGACTCAAGGCTCGCCTGGTCAAGGACGAGAAGCTGCACCGCTTCGTCAACGTCTACGTCAACGACGAGGACGTGCGGTTCGCCGGCGGGCTCGATGCCGAGGTCAAGGACGGTGACACCGTGACGATCCTGCCCGCGGTCGCCGGCGGCGCGCGCTGACCATGGCTCGCTACGAGTCGTTGCTCGACGCGCTCGGCGGTACGCCGCTGGTGGGGCTGCCGAGGCTGTCCCCGTCGGACGACGTCCGGCTGTGGGCCAAGCTGGAGGACCGCAACCCCACCGGCTCGATCAAGGACCGGCCCGCGCTGGCCATGATCGAGGCCGCCGAGCGCGACGGCCTGCTGCGCCGCGGCTCCACGATCCTGGAGCCGACCTCGGGCAACACGGGCATCTCGCTCGCGATGGCCGCCAAGCTCAAGGGCTACGGCCTGGTGTGCGTGATGCCGGAGAACACCTCCGCCGAGCGCAAGCAGCTGCTGCAGGCCTATGGCGCACGCATCGTCTACTCACCCGCCGCGGGCGGGTCGAACGAGGCCGTGCGCCGCGCGAAGGAGCTGGCCAAGACCAACCCGGACTGGGTGATGCTCTACCAGTACGGCAACCCGGCCAACGCCGACGCGCACTACTACGGAACCGGTCCCGAGCTGCTCAAGGACCTGCCGACGCTGACCCACTTCGTCGGCGGGCTCGGCACCACGGGCACACTCGTCGGCGTCGGCCGGTACATGCGGGACCACAAGCCGGACGTGCAGATCGTCGCCGCCGAGCCGCGTTACGGCGAGCTGGTGTACGGGCTGCGCAACCTCGATGAGGGGTTCGTGCCCGAGCTCTACGACCCCGACGTGCTCAGCGGCCGGTACTCGGTGGGCGCCTACGACGCTCTGCGCCGCACCAGGGAGCTGCTGGAGCACGAGGGCATCTTCGCGGGCATCTCCACGGGAGCCGTGCTGCACGCCGCGCTAGGCATCGCCGAGAAGGCGGTGGCCAAGGGCCAGAAGGCGGACGTGGCGTTCGTCGTCGCCGACGCGGGCTGGAAGTACCTCTCCACCGGCGCCTACAGCGGCTCCCTCGACGAGGCCGCCGAGCGGCTCGACGGTCAGCTCTGGGCCTGAGCGGCCAGGAACCTCTCGTGCTGGGCGACCACCGTTCGCCACAGCCGGGCGCGTTCGTCGCCGGTGAAGCCGTTCGCCGCGATCCCGAAGACGTCGCCGAGTGCGGCCCACCAGTCCTGCTCGGTCTCCAGCACCGTCCGGCTGCCGGGGGTTCTGGTCAGGGTGAGCGCGCGCAGGACGTCGACGCCGCCCGCGTCGCGGCGCTGCACCGTGCACGTCCGCACGAACCCGGAGTCCGGCGAGGTGGAAAGGTACTCGTGGCGGTCGGCGAAGTCGCCCATCTCGGCCGGTCCGGGCGCGAAGTCCAGTGCGAAGAAGCTGCCGGCGGGGTCGTGGGCAAGGCGCCAGCCGCCCGGTGCGATCTGCGAGGGCTCGAGCCCATAGGTGAACGGCCCCTGCCGGTAGGTGCCCGTGCGCAGTGGCAGGGGCGTGTGCAGGGCGTCGCCGAGCCCCACGTCGGTGAACCACGCCGTCCCTGGGTCGCCGGGCAGGGCGTCGACGGTCAGCGCCAGGTGTTCGCGCGTGATCGCCGCGGGATCCGCCGCGGTCATCTGTGCGCCGCCGAGGTGCCGGGTGACGCGGTAGCCGAGCTGCCGCAGCAGCGCGGAGAACGCGCCGTTGAGGTGGAAGCAGTAGCCACCGCGGCCCGCGACGATCCGGCGCGCCGATTCGGCGGGGTCGAGGGACGTCGGCCTGCCGAGCTGGATTTCCAGGGTCTCGTACGGCACCCGTTCCACATGGGCGGCGTGCAGGCGGTGCAACGCTTCCACACTCGGGGGTTCGGCCTCGTCGATCCCCAGGCGGGCGAGGTAGGCGGCCACGTCGATCTCGGTCACGCGCCGAATCTAGCGGGGGCCGCCCCGCCGGGCCGACCGATTTATCAGGGTTTTTCACCGAGGTGAGGCGCCTGCCCACGACGTAGCCTGAAACCGTGAGCACGCAGCCCCAGCCACCCTCCACGCAGGGACCGAAGAAGGCCCCCGCCCGCATCCTGCCGCCGAAACCGCTGGTGGCCGGCATCGTCGCGTTGTCGTTCACGGTGGTGCTCTACCTGATCGAACTGCTCGACGTGCTGATGCCCGCCGATCTCGATCAAGGCGGCATCCGGGCCCGCTCACTGTCGGGGCTCGACGGCATCGCCTGGGCGCCCGTACTGCACGACGGCTGGAGCCACCTGTTCGCCAACACCGTTCCCGTGCTGGTCTTCGCGTTCCTGGCGATGGCGGGCGGCATCGGCCAGTGGATCGCCGTGACGGCCACGATCTGGATCGTCGGCGGGCTCGGGGTGTGGCTCACGGCCGCGCCGCACGTCGTTACGGTCGGCGCGTCGGGGCTCGCGTTCGGCTGGCTGGCGTTCCTGCTGGTCCGTGGCCTGTTCAACCGCAGCTTCGGTCAGCTGGCCGTCGCGGCGGTGCTGCTGGCCGTCTGGGGCGGGATGCTGTGGGGCGTGCTGCCCGGCAGCCCCGGTATCTCCTGGCAGGGGCACCTCTTCGGCGCGCTCGGCGGTGTGCTCGCCGCATGGCTGGTGGCCAAGTCCGACCGCGTCCGTTCGGGCAAGGCCAAGGGCACGCCGGGGGCCGCCGGTACGCTCGGGGCGTGAGTCACGCTGACGCCCCGATCGGAATCTTCGACTCCGGCGTCGGCGGGTTGACCGTCGCTCGCGCCATCGCCGACCAGCTCCCCGGCGAGAGCTTGCGCTACGTCGGCGACACCCGCCATGCCCCGTACGGCCCGCTTCCCATCGCCAGGGCGCGCGAGCTCGCGCTGACGGCGCTGGACGGGCTCGTCGCGGACGGCGTGAAGGCGCTCGTCATCGCGTGCAACACCGCATCGGCGGCGTGCCTGCGGGACGCGCGCGAGCGCTACGACATCCCCGTGATCGAGGTGGTGCTGCCCGCGGTGCGCAGGGCCGTCGCCGCCACGCACACCGGGCACATCGGGCTGATCGGCACCGAGGGAACCGTGCGCTCGCGCGCCTACGACGACGCGTTCGCCGCCGCGAACGGCATCCGGCTTTCCAGCGTCGCGTGCCCCCGGTTCGTCGACTTCGTCGAGCGCGGCATCACCTCGGGCAGGCAGGTGCTCGGCCTCGCGCAGGGCTACCTCGAACCGCTCGTGCGGGCGGACGTCGACACGCTCATCCTCGGCTGCACGCACTATCCGCTGCTCACCGGCGTGCTGCAGATCGTGATGGGGCCCGACGTGACGCTCGTGTCGAGCGCGGAGGAGACCGCGAAGGACGTGGTGCGGGTGCTCACCGAGCTGGACCTGCTGGCCGGCCACGGCGAACCCCGGCACCAGTTCGTCGCCACCGGGCGCGCCGAGCCGTTCGCGAAGCTCGCGCACCGGTTCATGGGCTTTCAGCCGGGAGTGCTCGCCGCCACGTGACCCTGGGCGCGCGGCGCGCTCGCGTGGCAGGGTGTCGATCGTGCGACTGACCATCCTGGGCTGTTCCGGCAGCATCCCCGGCCCGAACGCGGCCGCGTCCGGCTACCTCGTCGAGGCCGACGGCTTCGTGCTCGGGCTCGAGCTCGGCAACGGCACGCTCGCGCAGCTGCAGGCCGTCCGTGACCCGTTCGACCTAGGCGCGCTCGTCCTTTCGCACCTGCATCCCGACCACTGCGCCGACTTCAGCGCGCTGACGGTCCTGCGCCGCTACCATCCCGCGCCGCCGTACGACGTCACGGCGCGAAGGCTCCCCGTGTACGGCCCGGTGGAGGCGCCGGCGCGGCTGGCCAACGCGTATGCCCCGCACGAGGCCGAGCGCGTGCGGACCGACCTCACCGACGTCTTCGAGTTCCATCCGCTGTCGGCGGGTCCGGTGCGGGTGGGGCCGTTCGAGCTGAGCGCGGTGCCGATGGACCACCCGACGGAGGCGTTCGGCCTGCGGCTCTCACACGGTGGTCGCACGCTCGCCTACACCGGTGACACGGGGCCGTGCGAGACGCTCGACAAGCTCGCCGCCGACGCCGACGTGCTGCTGGCGGAGGCGTCGTGGACCGACGCGCCGGACCGGCCCGCCGGTGTGCACCTATCCGGCAGGCAGGCGGGTGAGCTGGCCGCCCGCGCCGGGGCCGGACGGCTGCTGCTCACCCACATCGCGCCGTGGAGCGACCGGGAGGCCATCCTCGCCGAGGCCCGCGCGGCCTTCACCGGGCTGACGGATCTCGTCGAGCAGGGCGCCTCCTACGACGTGTGAACGCAGGAACAGCCACGCCAGCACGCCGACGGGGATGATCAGCCAGCAGGACAGGAGCCGGTAGGCGAGCACCGCGGCCGCGGCGGCGGGCTCGGCGGCTCCCGCGGACACGAGCCCGGTGAGCAGGCCGACCTCGATCACGCCGATGCCGCCGGGGGTGAGCGGGATCTGCCGGACGAGCTGCACCGTCACGTAGATCGTGGCCAGTTCGAACGTGCCGAGTCCGATGTCGAAGGCGTTGGCGGCCGCGAGCAGGCACAGCATGTCGGTGAGCCAGTTCGCGACGGCGGCGCCGAGCGCCAGTAGCCAGTGCCGGGGCGCGACCGTGCGCGACGTGGCCGCGGCGTCCGCCAGCGGCGTCACCACCGCGGCGAGCCACGGCCACCTGGGTGGTCTGCGGATCCGTTTCGGCTGCGCGGCGCTGTGGTGCGCCGCCGCCAGCCGGTACGCGATCCAGCCGAGCGCCGCGATCGCCGCGACCGCCGCCGTCAGGGTGAGCGCCGGGTGGGTGTGCCAGGCGCGCGCGAGGTGCAGGGCGCCCGAGGTGAGCGCCCCCGTCGCCCACAGCAACGCCAGGCCGGTCGCGGAGGCCAGTCCTGAGAGCACCATGACCGCCGTCGCGGCGGCACGGTCGGCCCCGCCGGCGCGGAACTCGCGGAAGGCGTATGCCGCCGACACGGCCGACCCGGCGGGCAGGCTGATCGAGATCGCGGAGCGGCTGTAGGCGAGCGCGAGCGCCCTGTGGCGCGGCATGGTGACGCCGAACGCCGTGAGGAGCCTGCGCTGCTGCCTGGCGAACATCGCCATCGAGACGAACTCGGCGAGCCCCGCGACGAGCAGCCAGCGGGGGTCGGCGTGCCGCAGCGCGCCGAGCACGTCGGCGGGCTGCGGAACCCGGTCGCCAAGGGTCCACGCCATGAGCGCGAGTACCGCCGCCACGCCGCCGACCTGGACGAGCCTGCGCATCGCGACCCCCTAATTCACGCTGAGTTGAATTATGCGCGCGCACGCGGAGATGTCAACGGTCGTTGAATAAGGTCACGCCCTGGCGGCGGCCAGGTATTCGGGCGCCAGGTACTCCGCGTAGGCGTGGAGCAGGGCGAGGCCACTGAAAGGCCCGCCGACGGCGTCGAACTCGGCGAGATCGAGCGCGAGCTCGGCACCGCGCCGCGCCGGGACGGGGTTGGTGACGTCGGTGAACCAGTCGACGAACGTGAGCTGGAACCGCTCGCCCGGCCGCGCGCCGGGGGAGACCACGTCGAACAGGGCCGGGCGGTTGCGCAGGACCCACCGGTAGAACTCCGAGTAGGAGAAGAACCGCTGCTCCACGCCCGAGGCCACGAGGCCGTGCACCTGCTCGGCCACGGTCACGCCGTGGTCGGTCGCCGCCTGCTCGGCCTCGCTCCACGCGCGGTCGTGCGCGGCGCGGCCGGTGAGCTCGCCGTCGCGCAGCCGGACGAGGTAGCTCGCCCACAACGCCGAACCCGGGTTGCCGAACGTGTCGGTGCCCCGGCCAGCGGCGATCGCGATCCCGCGCTCGATGCCCTCCAGGATTCCGGCGTCGACGTAGGAGACCCAGGTGCCCGGCTCGCCCATGTCATGCGCGGCGAAGAAGGTGATGATCCCCGCGATGTTGCCCCAGCGCGGCGCGTAGCCGGGAGCGATCTCCGCCGCCGGGCCCTCCGACATCGCGATGAGGAACTCCAGCCGCTGCGGCATGGTCATCAGGTCGATCTCGGCGAGCGGGCAGTCGAGCGTCGCCGCGCACGTCAGCGGGTCACGCGGTTGCCGGGCCGCCGAGGCGGGCGCTGGCACGACGGACAACAGGAACAGGGCCACGATGCCCACGGCGGCGGCGCGCATGCGACGGCACGCTAGCAGCACATGACCACGTCGAGCTTCCGCGACGCGGCGCTGGCACTAGGCTCTGCCCTCGTGGTGCGAAAAGACGGCAGGAACGACGACCAGCTCCGCGAGGTGCGGATCACCCGCGGTTTCCAGCAGTGGCCGGCCGGATCGGTGCTCATCGAGTTCGGCAACACCAGGGTGCTGTGCGCGGCGAGCGTCACCGAGGGCGTGCCGCGCTGGCGGCAGGGCTCGGGGCTCGGCTGGGTCACCGCCGAGTACGCGATGCTCCCCTCGGCGACCCACACGCGCAGTGACCGCGAGTCCGTCAAGGGCCGGGTCGGCGGACGTACCCACGAGATCAGCAGGCTGATCGGCCGGTCGCTGCGTTCGTGCATCGACCTCTCGGCGCTCGGCGAGAACACGATCCAGATCGACTGCGACGTCATCCAGGCCGACGGCGGCACCCGGACGGCCGCCATCACCGGCGCCTATGTGGCGCTCGCCGACGCGATCACCTGGCTCGGCGCGGCGGGCAGGCTCGCCGACCCGAAGCCGCTCTCCGCCGCGGTCTCCGCGGTGAGCGTCGGCGTGGTGGACGGCCGCGTGCGACTCGACCTGCCTTACGAGGAGGACTCCCGCGCGGAGGTAGACATGAACGTGGTCGCCACCGACGTGGGCACGCTCATCGAGGTGCAGGGCACGGGCGAGGGCGCCACGTTCACGCGGTCCACACTGGACAAGATGCTGGACCTCGCCCTGAACGGCTGTGCCGAGCTGGCCCGCAAGCAGGCCGAGGCGCTGGAGGCGCCGTATCCGTACGAGCTGCCGACGCCCGCGCCCGACAAGAAGTCGAAGGGCTCCAAGTGACCACCAAGGTCCTGCTGGCCACGCGCAACGCCAAGAAGCTCGAGGAACTGCGCCGGATCCTGCTCAAGCGCGGGCTCGGCGACATCACGGTGCTCGGCCTGTCCGATGTGGACGAGTTCCCGGAAGCGCCGGAGACCGGGGCGACGTTCGAGGAGAACGCGCTCGCGAAGGCCTACGACGCCGCGATGGCCACCGGCCTTCCGGCTGTGGCCGACGACTCCGGGCTTTCCGTCGACGAGCTCAACGGGATGCCGGGCGTGCTGTCGGCCCGGTGGGCGGGGCAGCACGGCGACGACGAGGCCAACCTCCGGCTCGTGCTCTCCCAGCTGAGGGACACCCCCGACGAGCGAAGGGGCGCGGCGTTCGTGTGCGCGGCCGCACTCGTGGTGCCCGACCGCGAGGAGGTGGTGGTGCGCGGCGAGTGGCGCGGCACGATCATCCGGGAACCCCGTGGTACCAACGGATTCGGCTACGACCCGATCTTCGTGCCCGAGGGCGAGCAGCGGACCTCGGCGGAACTGGAGCCCTCCGAGAAGGACTCCGCGTCCCACCGGGGCCGCGCGCTGCGCTCACTGCTGCCGCACCTGCGCGACCTGGTTCACGACTGACCCAGGGCTCACTCAGGGCTTACTCAGGACTGATACAGCCAGTCGACGTACTGGTAGTCGTCGAGCCTGCGGTCGGTCAGCAGCGCGTTGCGCAGGGTCCGGGTGAGCCCGTCGCAGTGCCAGATCTCGCCCCACACCCTCGCCGAGGACTGCACGCGCGCCGTGCGCGCGGTCCGTGTGCGCTGGTACGCATCGAGCGCCCCGGCCCAGTCGCCCGTTCGCTTGCCGGCCTCCGCGGCCAGGCAGTGCGCGTCCTCCAGCGCCTGGCACGCGCCCTGCGCCAGGTACTGCAGCATCGGGTGGGCCGCGTCGCCGGTGAGCGCGAGCCTGCCGTTGACCCAGTTGCCGATCGGCAGGCGGTCGAACATCGGCCACCGCCGGTCGCGCCACAGCCAGGTCAGCCCCCGCCGCACGGCGGGGCACGTCCCGTCGAACGCGGCGTCGAGCTCGTCGGGGCCACCCCACTCCTCCTCCCCGCGCGCGTACGCGGGCGAGGCGAAGACGGCGACCGTGTTGAGCATCTCGCCCTGCCGCAACGGGTACTGCACGAGGTGGCAGCCCGGTCCGAAGTGGACAACGACGTCGGTGAGCGCGTCGGCGTCCACGTCGGTCACCTCGCTCACCGGCAGCGCGCCCCGGTAGGCCACGTAGCCGGAGCACACCGGGCTGTCGTCGCTCACCCGGGCTCGCAGGGGTGACCAAAGGCCGTCGGCCGCGAGCGCGATGGCGGCGCGGTGCTTCTCTCCGTTCGCCAGCACCACGGCCTCGTGCTCGGTGACGGTGACGTCGTCCACCTTGTGGTCGGCGAGCAGTTCGACCCCGGCCCGCTCGCACGCGCGGAACATGATCGAGAGCAGGTCGCTGCGGTGGATCACCACGTACGGTGCGCCATAGCGCCGCTCGAACGACTCACCCAGCTCCAGCGAGGTCAGCTCGACGCCGTCGAGCGCGTCCTTGAAGACGAGCCGCCCGGGCCGGACGCCGTGCTCGATCACCTCGTCCAGCAGCCCCCACTCGCGGAGGATCCGGGTCGCGTTGGGGGCGAGTTGCAGGCCGGCGCCCACCTCAGCGAAGGCGGAAGCCCGTTCGAGCACCCGCACGCGGTGGCCCGAGGACGCGAGCGCGAGGGCGTTGGCGAGGCCGCCGATGCCGCCGCCCACCACGGCGACGTCGATGTCGGTCATGTCGTCGGTCCTTCCTCTACAACCACGGGCCGAGCGCCGGGGCGGCGTCGCTGCGGCCGGTGAGCCAGCGGACGAGATCCGGACCGTGCCCGCCCGCGAACCGCTTGCCGAGCACGTCGTCGGCCAGCGCCCGCAGGAGGCCGGGGGGCAGGTCGGCGAAGTCGACGCCCGCGGCGAGGTCCACCGCGTGCACGGAGACCTCGCGCGTGCGCATCCACGGGATCTCGGTCGCGGGCACGGTCCGGCCCTGCGCGGTCACCACCTCCGTGCGCCACGCCTCTTCCGGTAGTGCGGCCAGGTCCGCCCCCAGCGCCCGCGCCGAGGAGTGCACCTGCTCGCGCAGCGTCGCGACGGGCAGCTTGCTGCCGTCCTCGATCTCGGCGTTGCGCTGCTCGACGCTCGCGTACATCCGGTTCTCGACTCCCGTGCGCGCCCAGCTGACCAGACGCCGCAACGCCTCCGCGTTGTAGTGCACGTGCGCCACCAGGTGCCGTCGCGTCCAGCCCGGCAGCGCGCTCGGCGCGTCGAAGTCGGCGTCGGCGAGCCCGTCCACGGTGCGCAGCAGCAGATCCGTGCACTCGTCGAGCCAGTCTGACGTGGTCATTCGGCCCTCGCCACGTTGTCGAGCCTGCCGATGCCGCTGATCTCGGTGACCAGCCGCGCGCCGTTCGTCAGGTAGCGGGCGGGCTTGCGGGCGTGGCCGACGCCGCCGGGCGTGCCG
Organism: Prauserella sp. PE36; assembly: GCF_003311655.1. Classification (NCBI taxonomy): domain Bacteria; kingdom Bacillati; phylum Actinomycetota; class Actinomycetes; order Pseudonocardiales; family Pseudonocardiaceae; genus Prauserella; species Prauserella sp. PE36. The sequence goes on from NZ_QEQT01000089.1 coordinate 23,104, forward strand.
GTGGCGATCACATCGCCCGGCCGCAGCGTGAGGATCGTGGAGACGTAGCGCACCAGCTCGACCGGGTCGAACACCAGGTCGTCGGTGTTCGCCTTCTGCATCAGCTCACCGTCCACGGTGCACGACAACTCCAGCGCGGGCCTCGTGCCACCGGGCAGCTCGTCCGGAGTCACGAGCACCGGGCCGAACGGCGTCGTCGACTCGAACGTCTTGCCCTGCAACCACTGCGGCGAGCGGTACTGCCAGTCGCGCATGGTGACGTCGTTGAGCACGCTGAACCCGGCGATGGCGGTCTCGGCCTCGGCCGTGCTCGCGCGGCGGACCCGCTCGCCGATCACGATCGCCAGCTCCGCCTCCCAGTCCACGGCGCCGGACTCGGCGGCCAGCAGCACGTCGTCTCCGCCACCGACGAGTGCCTCGGGGTACTTCGCGAACAGCGTCGGGTACCGCGGCAGTTCGCGGCCCATCTCCAGGATGTGGTTGCGGTAGTTCAGCCCGACGCACAGGATCTTGCCCGGCCTCGCGACCACCGGCGCGTACTCCGCGTCACCGAGCGGCCGGTCCGCGGTGGCCGCCTCGGCGGCGGCCTGCCAACCGGGGGTGCGCAGCAGCGCGCCGACGTCGGCCGCGTCGAGTTCGGCGTAGCGGTCGCCGTCGACGCGGACGGCTCTTGTGCCCTGGCCGGTGCGGATCGTCGCGAGCCTCATGCGTTCTGTCCTTCCACGTGCACGCGGTCCTGATGCAACCGCTCGAAGATCGGGGTGTCGCTGAACCGGAATAGGTCCAGCCCGGTCTCGGCGCCGAGCGTGAGCGGGGCCCACGACGGCACCACGAAGAGGTCGCCGCGCTCCACGCGCCACTCCTGGTCGCCGATGCGGACCTGGCCCTCGCCCTGGAAGACCTGCCACACCGCGGAGCCGACCTCGCGGCGGGTGGCCGTCTGCGTGCCCGTGCGCAGGCGGTGGAACTCGGCGCGGATCGTCGGCATGACGTCGCCGCCGGTGGCGGGGTTGCTGAACCGGATCGCGGCGTGCCCCGGCTCGACCACGCCGGGGTGGCCCTCGTCCTCCAGCGCGAGCTGGTCGGCGAGTGCCGCGTCGGTGTGCTCCCAGCGGTAGGCCGCGATCGGTGAACTGGCCGTGGGGCCCGGCTGGGACAGCGGGCGCAGGCCGGGATGCGCCCAGAGGCGTTCAGAGCGCGAACGGTCGGGCGTGGCCGTGTCGGTGACCTGGTCGGGACCGAACTCGAAGAACGCCGAGCCGGTCTGGTGCACGAACGGGATGTCGAGCCCGTCGAGCCACGCCATCGGCTCGTTGCTCGTGTTGTGGTGGCCGTGGAAGTGCCAGCCGGGGGTGAGCAGGAAGTCGCCGCGGCGCATGGCCACCGGGTCGCCGTTGACGACGGTCCACACGCCCTCGCCCTCGACGACGAAGCGGAACGCGTTCTGGCTGTGCCGGTGCTCGGGCGCGACCTCGCGCGGGCCGAGGTACTGGATCGCGGCCCACAGCGTGGGCGTGGCGTAGGGGGCGCCGCCGAGGCCGGGGTTCGCGAGCGCGATCGCGCGGCGCTCGCCGCCCCTGCCCACCGGCACGAGGTCACCCGCGCGCTGGGCGAGGGGCAGCAGCCGCTGCCAGCGCCACGCGTGCGGCCGCGCGGCAGGCGTGGGGTGCTTCGGCATCAGGTCGCCGATCTCGGTCCACAGTGGAATCAGCAGCTCGCGCTCGAAGCCGCGGTAGAGCTCGCTCAGCTCGGGCGACGGGTCGGGCCTGCCGGGGCCGCCGGAATCCACTATGGATACCGGGCTGGCGAGTTGCTCTCTCGTCATCGTGTGGTGACTCCTTCGGTCACGTGGCGCAGCACTGTGCCGAGCCGTCTCGGACATGAGTCACAACGTAGAAGGGTTCTGTACTCAGGGACGTAAGATTCTGCTGTGAAGAACAAGCCGCCCTACGCCATCGAGTCTGTCGACCACGCGCTGCACCTGGCCACGCTGCTGCAACAGGAGAACTCGCTGGGTGTGGCCGAGGCGGCCGAGCGACTGGGGGTGTCGCGTTCGACGGCGCACCGCCTGCTGGCGATGCTCGTGTACCGGGACTTCGCCGAGCAGGACGCCGACCGGCGCTACCGGGCCGGGCCCGTGCTGAGGCCCGGCGACGCGACCTCGGCGCCCGTGTCGCTGCTGCGGCGCGCCGCGTTGCCGCACCTGGAAGCGCTGGTGGGGAAGGTGCGGGAGACCGCGAACCTCATGGTCCTGGCCGGCACGCGGGCGTTGTTCGTGGCGTCGGTGGAGAGTGACCAGGTGCTGCGGGTCGGCGACCGGGCCGGCAGGGCGCTACCGGCACACCTCGCGTCGGGCGGCAAGGCGCTGCTCGCGGCGCTGCCCGCCGGGGAACTGGCCGCGCGCTACGCCGACGCGAGTGAAACGGTGGACCTCGCGCGGCTGCGGCGGGAGCTGGCGCTGGTGCGCAAGCGCGGCTTCGCCCTCAACGACGGGCTCACCGAGGCGGGCCTGACGGCGGTCGGCATGGCCGTGCCCGCCGCGAACGGCACTCCCTCGGCGGCGGTGTCGCTGGCGATGCCGTCGGCCCGCTTCGACCGCGACCTGCTGCCGATGTGGGTCGCGGCCCTTTCGGCGACCACCACAGCCATCGAGGAGGCACTACGGACGCAGTGAAGGCCACCATGCCTGCGTTCAACGCAGTGAAGGTGGCCTTCACTGCGGCTTGGTGACCAGGCTCAGGAGGCGAGGTCCAGGTCCCTCAGGAGCTTGGCGACGTGGCCGGTGGCGCGGACGTTGTACAGGGCCTTGGCGATCTTGCCCTCCGGGTCGACGACGAACGTCGAGCGAATGACGCCCTGCACCACTCGCCCGTAGTTCTTCTTCTCGCCGAATGCGCCCCACTCCGTCAGCACCGTCTTGTCCGGGTCCGACAGCAGCGGGAACGTCAGTTGCTCCTGCTCGACGAACTTCGCGAGCTTCTCCTGCTTGTCGGGGGAGATGCCGAGCACCTGGTAGCCGGCGTCGTTCAGCTCGGCGAGGTTGTCCCGGAAGTCGCACGCCTGCTTCGTGCAGCCGGGAGTGCCCGCGGCGGGGTAGAAGTACACCACCACGGACCGGCCGCGGAAGTCGGCGAGCGAGACCTTGTTGCCCTCGCTGTCGGCAAGCGTGAAGTCAGGTGCCGGATCGCCGGGGGAAAGCCGCTTCTGCTCGGTCATGGCGAAAGCCTAACCGGCGACGCGGCACCATCACACGGAGCCGCCGTAGACCGCCGTCGCCGGTGTCGAGACGTCCGGCCGCACCACCAGCCGCACCAGGGTGGACCGGTCCGGCACGACGAAGGCCAGCTGCAGGCGCACGATCTCGCCCGGCGGGATGTCGCGGTCGGCATCGACGATGCCGTTGTAGCCCTGCGTCGGGTCCACGACCTGCTTGGCCTGCTGGTCGGCCGTCGTCGCGCTGACCGAGAGGCTGGAGAGCCGGTAGGGCTGCTCGGTCTCGTTGTAGACCACTACGCCGAAGGCGGCGGCCCTGCCGGCGCGCGGGTACGCGGAGTCGCTGGGGCGGAAGATCTTCGGCCCGGTGACGGTGACCACCAGGCCCGACTCGAAGCGGTGGTCGGCGCCGAAGACGAGCACGGCGTCCCGGTCGGCGGTGGTCGCCCTGCGCTCGGCGGTGACCGCCTCGGAGGTGACTGTGGTCTCGCTGTGGCCCGCAGCCGGGGCGGCACAGGAGGTGACGGCCAGCAGCACGAACCCGGCCAGTACGGGCCTCGGAATTCGCACGACTGCCGCTCCTCTGCTCCGATCGCGGTGGGTAATTACTCCGTTCGGCGGCGGTAGTCCGCCGCCTCGGTCCACTCTGACGACGCCGCTGGCGGACTGCCAGGCGGATCCCGGGGTTGCGGCGGACCTGGTGTACTTCCGTGTCCTAGCCGTGATCGATGGCGTACGGGGAGTGAGCGCGGTCACTCGCTCCGAAGGGTTCAGACCGCGAACGCGAAGAAGAGGATGAACAGGGCCAGCCCGGCGAGCCACGTGACCATGAGCCAGCCCCAGTCGCGCCAGGGGTCGACCATGCGGTTGTCCTCGCCCGGGACGTAGACGCCGCGCATCTCGAACCAGTCGGCCCAGCGACCGGGCCAGCGCAGCGGGTTGCGCTCGGCCATGCCGTCCACCTCCCGCACCTGCTCGCTCGCGTGCCGTGTGCCTGACGCTACTCCACGTATATCGTGCCTGACGGCTGAGTCAAGGCGACATATCAATCGGACATTCATCATTCACCGGACGTCACTACCGGATCTAGGCTTCAACCCTCGCAAGTCGCACGACAACCAGGGCGGGACTGGCCCCGCCCTCCGAGCAGCTGTGCCCGGTCGGCTTCGCCGGTTCGCCGCCCATCATTCTCGGATGACGGGAGCTGTAGTGATGCGAACGTCGATCTTGTGGCGGGCCGCCTTGTGCCTCAGCGTGACGGCACTGGTGGCGACCGCCTGTGGCGATGGTGACGGCGGCGGAGGCGGCGGGGACGGCGACGGTGGCGGAGGCGAGGCCCTGAACCTCGGCTACGTGCTCCCGGAGACCGGTCAGCTCGCCTACCTTGGGCCGCCGCAGATCCAGGCGGCCAAGTTCGCGATCCGGAACATCAACCAGGCCGGCGGCGTGCTCGGGCAGGACATCCCCGAGATCACCGGCTCCGACGAGGGCGGTCAGGAAGCGGTCGCGGTCCAGTCGGCCGACCGGGTGCTCTCCGCGGGCGTCGACGCCATCATCGGCGCGGCGGCGTCGGGCATGTCACTGGCCTTCATCGACAACGTCACGGGCTCGGGCGTGGTCCAGTGCTCCGGCTCCAACACGGCGCCGACGTTCACCGACTACGAGGACGGCGGCTTCTACTTCCGCACCGCGCCCAGCGACGCTCTCCAGGGTCCCGTGCTGAGCAAGGTGATCAGGGAGGACGGGCACAACCGCGTCGCACTCGTCGCTCGTGCCGACGACTACGGGCGTGGCCTGATGCAGTCCACGCAGCGGGCGCTGGAGTCCGCGGGCGGGCAGGCCGTGCTCACGGAGACCTACGACCCCGAGGCGACCAACTTCCAGCAGCTCGTGCAGCAGATCCGCAACTCCAACCCCGACGCGGTCGCCGTGATCGCCTTCGAGGAGGGCACGCAGATCCTGCAGGCCATGATCGAGGCCGGGGTCGGCCCGCGGCAGGTCGGTGTCTACGGCGCCGACGGCCTGCGCAGCGAGGAGCTGCCGACGCTGGTCTCGCCGAACGATCCCGCCGTGCTCAACGGCATGAAGGGCACCGCGCCGGCCTCCGCGGAGAACCAGCAGTTCGTCTCCCAGCTGCGTGAGTTCGCGCCCGATCTGAGGGAGCTGCAGTTCGCGCCGCAGGTCTACGACTGTGTGAACATCATCGCGCTGGCCGCCCAGCAGGCGAACTCCACGGACCCGGCCTCCTTCGCACCGGAGATCAACGGGGTGACCAAGGACGGCGAGAAGTGCACGTCGTTCCAGCAGTGCAAGAGGCTGATCGAGCAGGGTTCGAACATCGACTACGACGGCGTGAGCGGTCCGCTCGACTTCATCGAACAGGGTGAGCCGGGACAGGCCACGATCGAGGTCTACACCTACGACCAGTCCGGCAAGCTCCAGACGGTGCGCACCGAAGTGAGCACCGGCGAAGGCTGACCGGCTGCCGGCACCCGCAGTGAAGGCCACCTTGCCTGCGTTCAACGCAGGCAAGGTGGCCTTCACTGCGGCTGGGGAGCCGCTCAGCGGGCGCGGGCGAGGGTGCCGAGGTAGAGCTCGATCACCTTCTCGTCGTGCAGTAGCTCCCGGCCGGTGCCGGTGTAGGCGTTGGTGCCCTGGTCGAGCACGTAGCCGCGGTCGCAGATCTGCAGGCACCGGCGCGCGTTCTGCTCCACCATCAGGATCGCCACGCCGGTGGCGTTGATCTCCTTGACCCGCTCGAACACCTGGTCCTGGAAGCGAGGCGACAGCCCCGCCGACGGCTCGTCCAGCAGCAGCACGTCGGGCTCCATCATCAGTGCCCTGCCCATGCTGAGCATCTGCCGCTCGCCGCCGGACATCGAGCTGGCCTTCTGGTTCCGCCGCTGCGCGAGCACCGGGAAGAGCTCCCGCACCACCTCCGCCCGCCGCGCGAACTCCTTCGGCTGCAGGTAGGTGCCCATGCGCAGGTTCTCCTCGACGGTCAGCGTCGGGAAGACGTTCTGTCGCTGCGGCACGTAGCCGATCCCCTTCGACACGAGCTTGTGCGCGGGCTGGTTGGTCACGTCCTCCCCCCGGAACGAAACCCGCCCCATGCGCACCCGCAGCAACCCGAAGATCGCCTTCACCAGCGTCGACTTCCCGGCGCCGTTCGGCCCGATCACGCCCACCAGCTCGCCCGCGCTCAGCAGCAGCCCGCAGCCGGACAGGACGTCGACTCCCCGCACGTACCCCGCGAAGATCCGCTCGGCGAGCAGGAGTGGGGCCTCGTCCAGCTCATCCATGGTCGTGCTCCGTTCCCGGTTCGTCGTGCCGCTTGCCGAGGTAGGCGTCGATCACGGCCGGGTTCTGCGCGACCGCCTCTGGCGGCCCCTCCGCCGCGATCTCGCCCTCGGCCATGCACACCACCCAGTCGCTGATGCCCATCACCACGTCCATGTCGTGCTCCACGAAGCACACCGTCATGCCCTCGTCCCGCAGGTCCGTGATGTGCGAGAGCAGCGACTGCGTCAGCGCGGGGTTCACGCCGGCCATCGGCTCGTCGAGCAGCACCATCGTCGGCCGCACCATGAGGGCCCTCGCCATCTCGAGCAGCTTGCGCTGCCCGCCGGAGAGCGTGCCCGCGTACTCGTCGCGCATGTGCGCCAGCCGGAAGCGTTCGAGCAGCTCATCGGCACGGTGTTGGATCTCCCGCTCCTGTTTGAGCCACAGTGGCGGCAGCAGTGACGTGACCAGCCGCTCACCCCTTTGCCCCGTGGCGGCGAGCTTCATGTTCTCCAGCACCGACAGGCGGCCCAGGGTCTTGGTGAGCTGGAACGTGCGCACGAGCCCCCGGCGTGCCAGCCGGTGCGCCGACCTGCCGGTGACCGGCGCGCCGTCGAAGGTCCAGTGCCCCCGGTCGGCGCGGTCGAAGCCGCTCAGCACGTTGAACAGTGTGCTCTTGCCCGCACCGTTGGGGCCGATGAGCGCGGTGATGGCGCCGCGCTGGATCTCCAGATGCTCGACGTGCACGGCGACGAGCCCGCCGAACGCCCTCGTGACACCGTCGGCCACGAGCAGCGGGTCGGGCTTCGCCACGCCCGGCTCGGCGGTGAGATTGACCAGGTCAGCGTGCATCGAGCAGCATCTCCTTCCTGCTGCCGAGCAGCCCCTGCGGGCGGAAGATCATGAGCAGCATCAGGCCGAGCCCGACGAGCGCGAAGCGCACCGCGCCGACCTCGGGCGCGCTGATCACTTCCGACGAGACGTACCCGGCGCCGATCGCCTCGCGCAGCGCGCTGTCGAAGAACGTCAGGATCGCCCAGAACAGGATCGCGCCGACGATCGGCCCGAGCACGCGGCCGGCCCCGCCGAGCACGACGATCGTGTACAGGAAGAACGTCACGACGGGGTCGTAGCTGTCGGGGTTCACCGACTGGTTCTGGATCGCGAGCATCATGCCGGCCATCGAGCCGATCGCTCCGCCGAGCACGAGGCTCTGCATCTTGTACGCGTACACACTCTTGCCGAGGCTGCGCACGGCGTCCTCGTCCTCGCGGATCGCCCGGATCACCCGGCCCCACGGGCTGTGCACGAGCAGCGCGACCACCCCGGCCGTGAGCAGCACCATCGCCCAGGCCACGCTGAGCGCCCACAGGTCCAGCGACGTGTACCGCACGAGCCAGATCCCATACGTGTCGCGGGGGATCGGGTTGACGTCGTAGAACTCGACGGCGAAGCGCTGGAGCCCGAACACGCCGCCGGTCACCGGTTCCGCCCAGCTGGAGCGGTAGAACAGGCGCAGGATCTCCCCGGCCGCGATCGTCGCGATCGCGAGGTACTCCGCACGCAGTCGTAACGTGGGCAGCCCGAGCAGCAGAGCCAGCACCACCGAAGAACCGAGTCCGATCAGGACACCCACCCACAGTGGCAGGCCGTAGGTGGAGACGGAAGCCGCGACCCCGTACGCGCCGACGAGCATGAACGCGACCTGGCCGAAGTTCAGCAGGCCGGTGTAGCCGAAGTGCAGGTTGAGGCCGATCGCGGCGAGCGCGTAAACGGCGGCGACCGGGCCGATCCCGGAGCGGATCGCGTCGGAGACGATGACTGCCCAGTCCATTGTGTACCGCCTAGCCCACGCGTTCCCGCTGGCCGAGGATGCCCTGCGGGCGGATCAACAGCACGACGATCAGCGCGAGCAGTGCCCACGCGTTCTGCAGGTCGATCGGGAACCACAGGCTCGACATCTGCGCCACGATGCCGATCACGAAGCTGCCGACCATCGCCCCGTACGCGGAGCCGAGACCGCCGAGGATGATGCCGGCGAACATGAGCAGCAGCAGCCGGAATCCCATGTCCCACGTGATGATCTCGGTCAGCCCGAAGAACACGCCGCCGAGCGCCGCGAGGCCGCCGCCGAGGATCCACACGATCAGCACGACCCGGTTGACGTCGATGCCGGACGCCTCGGCCAGGTCGGGGTTGCTCGACAACGCGCGGATCGCCGTGCCGGTCCGGGTGCGCTGCAGCATGAACGCGACGCCGAACAGCACCAGCACGGACAGCGCGATGATGACCAGGTCGCGCGGGGTGATGCCGATCGGGCCGAGGTCGAGGGCCTCCTGGATGTCGTACTCCCGGTACGACTGCGGGCGCGTACCGAAGAACACGAGCACGATGTGCCGCAACAGCAGCGAGAGCCCGATCGTGAGGATGAACAGATTGATCAGGCCGGTGCCGTGCTTGCGCAGCGGCCGCCACAGTCCCCTCTCGATGAGGCCGCCGAACAGAGCTCCGATCACGATCGCGACGAGGGCGGACGGGATCAGGTGCCAGCCGGGCCCCGCCGCGCCGACGTTGAGGAAGAACGCGACGACGGCGCCGATGGTCACCAGCTCACCGTGCGCGAAGTTGATCAGGTGCGTGGTGCCGAAGATCAGGGAAAGGCCCACCGCGGTGATCGCGATGATGGCGCCGAACTGGATGCCGTCGACCAGCGCCTGCAGCGCGCGATCCAGGAAGCCCGGACCCTGACGAACCTCGTCGCCCTGAGCCAAAGCCGTTGCGAGAACCATCTGAACACGCACAGTCACCTCACGTGCGGGCTCGATCCTGGGATCAATCAGTGTATGCGCACGTACGACTGAGCAACATCAATGTGCGCGATTGTTACGCGACGGCGGCGTCACCTTGAGTACGCGCGGTCCGCGGGACGTCATAACAGCGTGGCCGGTTCGTCTCAGTAAGTAGGCCGTTCGGCTGAACGAGAGAAGGTGCGTTCCATGAACGAGCAGACGCGAGCGATGGTGGCGGCGCTGGCCGCACTCGGCAACGACCTTCCCGGCGTCATCGAGGGGCTGCGTGCCGGCACGCTCGGGGTGGCGGGCCAGCACGAGTTCGCGGCGCTGTTGATCGAGCTCGGCGAGCAGCTCGACGACCACGCCGACGACCAGGCGAGAGCGGGCAACGGGCACTCCGGCGGTTACGGGGTCAGCTACGGCGAGAGCGCCCCGCGCGACATCGACGACCTCTGACCGGTCCTGCAGGCACGGAGTGCCGCAGGATGGGGCGATGACCGACATCGACGCCGACGCCGTGATCGCGAAGCTGGGCCTGCGGCCCCTGCCCGTGGAAGGTGGACTGTTCGTCCAGACCTGGCGCAGCGACAACAACCCCGCGCCCGCGGGGACCGCGACCTACGCCGCCTTCACGAGAGATCCCGACTCCTTCTCGGCCATGCACCGCCTCGCCGTCGACGAGATCTGGCACTTCTACCTCGGCGATCCCGTGGACCTGCTGGTCCTGCACCCGGACGGGACCCATTCCACGCCCCGGCTCGGGTCCGATGTGCTCGGTGGGCAGCATCCGCAGCTCACGGTGCCCGCAGGTCACTGGTTCGGCGCGTCGCTGGCCCCCGGCGGCACGTTCGCCCTCTTCGGCAACACGCTCGCCCCCGGTTTCCACAGTGGACTGTACGAGGGCGGGGAGCGGGACTCGCTCGTGGAGAGCTGGCCGGATGCCGAGGAGCGCATCAGGGCGCTCACCCGGCCCGGCGCGGACCTGGTGATGCCCTCGGGGTTGTGAGCGTTCTCAGCCCTGTTTGCCCTCGATGAGCACGCCGACGCCGTCGAGCACGCGGCGCAGCCCGAACTCGAAGGCGCTCGAGGGATCCGACGCGGCCTGGTACTCGGCGCCGACCTCGCCACCGACCTGGGCGGCGGTCGGGTACCTCTCCGGGTCGAACACCTTCTCCAGCAGCGGTGAGTACTCCTCCCACCATTCGAGGTCTGTCTGTCCGGTCTGCTGCCCGGCCCGTGCCGCCTCGACGGCGTTGCGCGCCGCGCCGTGCGTGTAGTCGGTGATTAGCGTGACGACGAGGTCCATCTCCACGGACGTGAGCCCGAGGCCCGCGACCGCGCGCAGTTCGTAGTCGTACTTGGCGATCATGTTCGGACCGAGCACCGGCCTGCTGCTGGAGACCTGGAGCAGCCAGGGGTGGCGCAGGCTGAGGTCCCAGTTCTGCCGTGCGACGTGTTCGAGCCGGGCCCGCCAGCCGTCCGGCAGCGCTGCCGATATGTCGACCTCGCCGACGACGCGGTCCACGAGCAGGTCGATCAGCTCGGCCTTGCCCGGCACGTACCCGTACAACGACATGGCGGTGACGCCGAGGTCCGAAGCGACCCGGCGCATCGACACCGCGGCCAGCCCCTCGGCGTCGGCGATGGCGAGCGCCGAGGCGACTACGTCGTCGAGCGTGAAGCGGGGTTTCGGGCCCCGCCGAGGTCGATCCTCCTGAAGTCCCCACAGCAGCTCGAGGCTGCGTTTCGGGTCGCCGGCGCCGCCGTACACCGTCACGGTTGAAAACTCCCTACGCCGTAGAGTATTGTTCCTCCGTCCACCACTCTACGCTGTAGAGAGTTTTCGAGAGGACCCCACATGCCTGCCGAGGAACCGGCCGTCGTGGCCGAGAACCTGCGCAAACGATACGGCGACACCAGAGCGCTCGACGGCTTCGACCTCACCGTCGCCCCGGGCACGGTGCACGGCCTGCTGGGCCCCAACGGCGCGGGCAAGACCACCGCGGTGCGCGTGTTCGCCACCCTGCTGCGACCCGACTCCGGCACCGCGAGGGTCGCCGGGTTCGATGTGGTCCGCCAGGCCGAGCGGGCGAGGTACCGGCTCGGGCTCGTCGGCCAGCACGCGGCCGTCGACGAGCTGCTCAGCGGACGGCAGAACCTGGAGATGTTCGGCAGGCTCTACCACCTGAGCGCCGCGGGCGCGCGGCGCAGGGCCGGCGAGCTGCTGGAGCGCTTCCGCCTGGCCGACACCGGCGGCAAGCCCGTCAAGCAGTACTCCGGCGGCATGCGCAGGCGGCTCGACCTCGCAGCCGGACTCATCCTCGCCCCGCCCGTGCTGTTCCTGGACGAGCCGACCACCGGGCTCGACCCCCGCGCGCGCAACGAGGTGTGGGACGCCATCCGGCAGCTTGCGGCGGCGGGCACCACGGTGCTGCTGACCACCCAGTACCTGGAGGAGGCCGACCAGCTCGCCGACCGCGTCTCGGTGATCGACCACGGCCGGGTCGTCGCCGGCGGGACCACGGACGAGCTGAAGCGCCGCATCGGCGCCGACCGGATCGACGTAGTGCTGCGCTCCGGCGCCGACCTGGCCGCCGCGGCCGCCCTGCTGACCGGCATCGCCGGGGAGGAGGCCGAGACCGATCCCGACCGGCGGCTCGTCAGCGTGCCCGTGCGCGACCGAATGGCCGCGCTGAGCGAACTCGTGCCCGCGCTCGCCTCGGCCGGGATCACGGCGGAGGACATCGCCCTGCGCAGGCCCACCCTCGACGAGGTGTTCCTGCACCTCACCGCCAAGGAGAAGGAGGTCGTGGGATGACCATGACGATCACCGCGCCGTCCCGCTCCGCGCTCGCGCGGCTGCGCTGGGCGTTCACCGACGGCTGGACCATCACCAGGCGCGACCTGACACACTGGGCCAACCAGCCCGTGCAGTTCGTGGTGAACCTCCTGTTCTCCGTCATGGTGCTGCTGATGTTCGGCTTCCTCTTCGGCGGCGCCATGGCCGTGCCGGACGGGGGCGACTACCAGGACTTCCTGGTGCCCGGCGTGCTCGCGCTGACGATGGTGTTCGGCGTCGAGGCCACGTTCACCGCGGTGAGCACAGACGCGCAGCGCGGTGTCACCGACCGCTTCCGCTCCCTGCCGATGGCGCCCTCCGCGGTGGTCCTCGGCCGCTGCACGGCCGACATGCTCGGCGCCGTGCTGACGCTGGCCGCCCTGGTGGTGGCCGGGCTGCTGATGGGCTGGCGGTGGCACAACGGCTTCGCCTCGGCACTCGCCGCGTTCGGGCTGCTTTTGCTGCTGAGGCTGGCCATGCTGTGGCTCGGCATCTACCTCGGGCTCGTGACGCGCAGCCCGGAGGCCGTGATGGCGCTGCAGATCCTGGTGTGGCCGCTCGGCTTCCTCTCGAACGCGTTCGTGGCGCCCGCGACGATGCCCGCCTGGCTCGGCTCGATCGCGGAGTGGAACCCCCTTTCGGCCACGGCCGCGGCGACGAGGGAGCTGTTCGGCAATCCCGGCTGGGGAGGCGAGGGCTGGCTCGCGCAGCACCCGCTGCTGCTCGCGCTGCTGTGGCCCGCGGCGCTGATCGCGGTGTTCTGCCCGCTGGCGATCCGCTGCTACCGCAACCTCAGCCGCTGAGCAGGGAACGCAGGATCTGGTCGGTGTGCGTCCACAGCACGGCGCCGCCGATGCCGGGAACGACGTGGCGGCGAGCCGTGGGGATGCGTTCGGCCAGCGTGGCGCCGTTGTCGGGGGAGTGGCTTCCGTCCTGTTCGCCGTGCCACAGGTGGATGTCCACGGTGACTCTCGCGAGGTCGAACGGCCAGTGCCCCATGGCCAGCACGGTGTCGCGGGCGTAGCCCGCGGAGCCCTGGCCGAACGCCTTGGCCAGGGCACGCCGGTAGGCGGTCTCGAAGGTGGGCGAAAGGTAGACGGCGAGATCCGCGTCGCCGCTGCCGTCGGTCACCAGCCGCCACATCGCCTCGGCGTCGAACTGCCCGAGCACGGCTTCGGCTCGCGCGGGATCGGCACACGCCAGATCGACCAGCGCGGCGACGCGATCTTGTCGGCGCCGGACGCGATCGTCTCGGCCGCGCGGGCCAGCGCGAATGGACCACCCTGCGAGTTGGCGAGTACCGGAGGCCGGGGAAAGCCGCGAGCGTGGGTGAACACGTCGAGATCGGTGACGAGGTCGGCGAACGTCCGTCCGGGAAGGGGAGTGGAGACGCCGAGCCCTGGCCGGTCGATCGAGACCAGCCGGACGCCCAGCGATTCGGCGGCCCCGGCACGCACACCCAGTCACCGGCTCGTCGCCGCGCCGGGGATCAGGAGGACGGGAGTACCGTCGGGCGGACCCCACTCGGCCCACCCGATCAGGCGCCCTCCCCGGACCTCGGTCTCGCCGAGCCGCGCTGGCGGATCGATCTCGACGCTCACGGTGTCATGATCACCTCGCGGGCAAGCCGATATCGCAGCAGTCAGGAGGCCGCACGTGACCGATTCCGCTGAAGGCATCGCGACGTTCGGGTACGAGCTGGGTGTGCTCAAGCGGATCCGGCGGGCGGGGTGGTGGCACGCGGGTGTGCGCGATCCGGAGTCGGTCGCCGAGCACACCATGCGCGTGAGCCAGCTCGCGGCGCTCCTGGCGGCCGAGGAGGGCGCCGATCCCGCGCGCGCCGCGTACCTCGCGCTGTGGCACGACACCCAGGAGACCCGCACCGGCGATCTCCCGCACACCGCGAGGCCTTACCTGGACAAACCCGATCCGCGGCGCATCACCGAGGACCAGACCACGCCGCTGCCCGGCACCGCGCGGGCCAGCGTGCGCGACGCCGTCGCGGAGTACGAGCAGGCGGCCACCCCCGAGGCCCGCTGTGCCCGTGACGCGGACAGGCTGGAGATGCTGTTGCAGGCGCTGGAGTACCGCGCGGCCGGGGTGGAGGGCGTCGGCGAGTGGATCGACAGCGCCACGGGGAGGCTCACCACCGCCATCGCCCGGCGGGTCGCCGAGGCGGCCCTGCGCACCTCGCCGCTGGCGTGGCGAAACAGCTGAGCGACCGAACCGTCCCGTGTGGACTGTTCGGTCGCTCAGCGGGGTACCGCCTCAGGGCCGCCAGGCCGGGTCACGGCCGATGAAGGCCATCAGCTTGTCCTGAGCGGACGCGCTCTCGGGGACCGGCACGGCGGAGCCGAACTGCCCGCTGTCGCGCAGCAGCTGCTCGATCGGCTTCATGCCCTCCAGCGCGGCGGCACAACGCTCCTGCCCGAGGTCGGGCTCACGGCCGAGCGCCTTGGCGAGATCCCAGGAGTGCATCCAGACGTCGGCGGTGTAGAACTCGTCGATCGCCTGGTCCACGGGCTTGTCTCCGGTGTGCGGATTGCTGAGGACCCGCCCGGCGGGATCGTCGAGGATGGCCTGGATGTCGGTGACGTGCTGCTTCCAGGCGGCGACCGGATCGGCCTCGACGTCCAGTGCGGGCAGCTCGATCCCGGCGCCGTGCAGGAAGCCGCGGGACCATTCGACGAGGTGCTTCACGACGTCGAGCGCCGTCCACTCGGCGACCGGCGAGGGCCGGGTCCAGTCGCCGGCCGAGGCGGACTCGACCAGCGCGGTGAACCGGGCCGCGTCGTGCGCGTGCCGCTGGGCGGGGGTTGTGGGTGTGGAGGTCATGATCAGGCACCCTTCGCCAGCAGCTCGTCGAGCTTTTCGTAGCCCTCCCTGACTCCGACGTCCATGCCGCTGGACAGGATGCCGTCGCGGGTTTCGAAGTCCTCCACCACGCTCAGCGTCCGCAGTCGCGTACGCCCGCCCTCGAGCTCCTCGAAGGTCAGCGTCTCCAGCGCGACCCCGTCGGGCTGACCTTCGTAGGTGAAGGTCCACACGATCCGCTCGTTCGGCCGCACCTCGTGGAAGCTGCCGTAGAAGGTGGCGATCTCCTCGCCGTCCCGGTCGTTGGCGAAGGCCCATTCGCCGCCCGTGCGGGCGTCCCACCTGGTGACTCTCGTGGTCACCGAGTGCGGCCCGATCCATCGGGCGTAGAGCTCGGGGTCGACGTGGGCGCGGAACACCTGTTCTGGCCTCGCGTCGAACTCCCGGACCAACTCGATCGTCGGAACCCTCTCGTCGGCCTTGATCTCGGTCTCGTGCTTGGTCGTGGTCATGATGCGTCCCTTGTGTCGGTGTGTGTCGGTTCCTCGTCGTCGGCCATCCGGGCCAGCAGGGCGTCGAGGCGGCGATAACGCTCCTCGGCTTCCCGGCGGTAGCGCTCGATCCATTTCGTCATCAGGCCGAACACCTCCGCGTCGAGGTGGACGGGCCGGCGCTGGGCGTCCTTGCTGCGGGTCACGAGCCCGGCCTCCTCCAGCACCTTCACGTGCTTGGAGACGGCCTGGAGGCTC
The DNA here is from genome assembly GCF_003311655.1 of Prauserella sp. PE36. NCBI lineage: Bacteria > Bacillati > Actinomycetota > Actinomycetes > Pseudonocardiales > Pseudonocardiaceae > Prauserella > Prauserella sp. PE36. The sequence goes on from NZ_QEQT01000089.1 coordinate 38,793, forward strand.
ATGTCGTAGGGCTCCGCCAGCTCGCCCACGGTCGCGTCCCCGCCGGCCAGCCGGGCCACCAGGTCGCGCCGGGTCGGGTCGGCCAGTGCCGCGAACGCCCGGTTGAGCCGTTCCGTGCTGTCGTCCACCATGCGTCCTCAACTTGTTGGTTGAATAAGAAGCTAGGCTGCCGGCGGGGCTTTGTCAACCTGTTGGTTGAGAAAGGTGGCGAGTCGTCGCCGTGACTCGCGGCGGCGCGCGGTGGGCGTGGAGCAGCATGGCCGCCGAGAAGCCCGGTGAGCTACCCGGCGGGGTCCCTCTTGCGCGGAAGGCTCGGCGGACAGTCCGCCCGATACAGCACCATTGGGCGATCGTTTCGAAATGTGGCGAATTGAGAGCTTTCTCGCGCGCGTCAGTTCTTTCGATGACGGCCGCATTCGTTCTTCCGGCACGGCCCACGCCGGCCCCGAAGCCGGTCGGCAGCTGCTCGTGGTTCGAACCAGTCGCTCTTGCGTAGCCGTATTGAGACGGCCGGGGTACTTGAGAGGTCAACGTCAGGCGGCCGGCCGGTGCCCCGGCATGGCGGGAGGAGCCTGAGCGTGGCGTCGATGATCCGGCCCGTTCCCGGGCAGAAAACCGCCGGAGCCGACGCCCGGTAGCGGCCGATCGTTGGCGGGGCGGGCTCGACTCGGACACCCCAGAACGATTCGAACCCGAGTTCCTCGGCGTCGAAACCGCAGGTCAATGCCTCCGAGGAAGGAGTTCGGCTGCTGACAAACTTGTGGGCCCGGTGGGACTCGAACCCACACTGGCACGGACCTAAACCGTGTGCCTCTGCCAATTGGGCTACGGGCCCGACGGATGCAGCCTAGCCGCCCGCCTTCGGCGCTCCGCTCGGCGTGCCCGTGAGAAGTGCCCGGTCGGCGTGATCTAGCCTGCTGGCAAGCATGTTGCCGAGGGAGGACACGTGGCTCGCGATCCGGAGACCATCGAACGCGACATCGAGAAGGCCAGGCACGCGCTGGCCTCGACGCTCGACCAGCTCGGTACCAAGGCCAGTCCCAAGCGGCTCGCCGACTCCGCGCGCACGAGCCTGCGGGCGAAGTTCGACGACCCCAAGGTGAAGTTCCCGCTGATCGGCGCCGGCGCGCTGATCGCGGTGCTGCTGGTGCGGAAGCTGATCCGCTGAGTCGGGGACCGGCTCAGCCGGCCGCGCTCGCCGAGCCTGCCGACCCTGGCAGTCCGGCCGCGGTCGTGCGCACGTAGCGCCCGTCCGCTGCCCGCGGCCGGGTCTCCTTCTCTGCCGCGGGCTGCGGGCTCTTGCTGAGCTCCTTGCGCGGCACGTTCCGTTTGCGCGGCTTCGTCTCCTTGGCCGCGGCGTCCTCCTTGGCGGACGACTCCTTCGGCTCCGCAGGCTTGTCCTTCGGCTCCGGCTCGCTCGCCTCGTCCTTGGACTCCGGCTTGGCGGGCTCCTCCGTGCCCGGCTCCGGCCGTGCGAGCCTCGCGGTCATGTACGCCGAGGTGAACTCGAGCGCGCTGCCGTTGAGCAGATGCACCACGGTCGGGGTGCTGCCCTCCGGGGCCAGCTTCTCGACCAGCTGGTCCGCCCGGTCGCGAGCGGCGATGATGCCCGGTGCCCGGTCGTTGAGCTCCTTGCCGAGCCCGGCGACCGTGACCGCCCAGTCGTCGGCTTCCTGCACGTACCGTGCGGTGATCGCTTGCACCACCAGTCCTCACCCCTCCTCGACGGATACGGCTCCACAGTGCAAGACCGCTTCGCCGCCGTCTTATGACGCCAGTTCGTGAACAACCCGATCGGTTGAGTCCCATCAGGCGCGTGTTCAGATTCTGTTACGAAATGATCCACCCAGCAATACGACAATGCGTCAGGAACTACTGAGCGTGAGAACACTCTCAGTATGTCGCCACAATGGGTGACCCGGTGTTCTCAGTCTGTCGATCACCGGCTCGTCAACCGCTGCAAACCGCCCCAGAGCAGGTCCATCGCGTACTCGGTGACGGCCTCGGGCGTCAATTCGTCGTACCGTTCGCACCAGATCGCCAGCCGCTCGCAGCCGCCGACAACGAATTCCGCAGCCGCCTGGACACGCACCGTGTCGGAGTCGTCGAAGTAGCCGCTCATCAACGTCGCGATGAGGTCGGTCTGCTGCTGTCTGGTCGCCTCGATCTCCTCGGCCGCCGAGGTCCCGACCAAGGTGATCTCGTGGCGGACCAGCGACCACGCCTGCTTGCGGTCCCTGATGAATCGGAAGAACGCGCGCAGGCCCGCGCGCATCGCGTCCTCGGCGCCTGCCGCGCCGACCACGGCCTGCTCGGTGACGTGCCGCAGCTCGGCCCTCGCCTCCCTGATGCACGCGAGGAGCAGGCCCTCCTTGGAATTGAAGTACTCGTAGAGCATCGGCTTCGAGACGCCGACCCGTTCCGCGATCTCGTCCATCGACGCGGCGGCGTAGCCCCGCTCGGCGAACACGGCCTCGGCGACCTCGATCATCTGCCGCTCGCGCTGCGCCCTCGGCATGCGTTTGCGCCGGGTGGGGGCCTTTTCGGGCGTGCTCACGACAACGACTCTACCGGAAGTAACCTACTGCTGGTAAGGTGGACTCCGGGTAACAGGAACTGCGGCATGGAGGCACGCATGGGCAACCGCACCGAAGCGGGAGTCGTCATCATCGGCACCGGGTTCTCCGGCCTCGGCATGGCGATCCAGCTCCGCAAGGAAGGCCGCGAGGACTTCGTGATCCTGGAGAAGGCCGACGACGTGGGCGGCACCTGGCGCGACAACACCTATCCAGGCTGCGCCTGCGACATTCAGTCGCACATGTACTCGTTTTCCTTCGAGCAGAACCCGCAGTGGTCCCGCTCGTTCTCTCCGCAGCCCGAGATCCACGACTACATGCGGCGCGTCGCGGAGAAGTACGACCTGTACCGCTTCGTCCGCTTCGGCCAGGAGATGACCGGAGCGCGCTGGGACGCCGACGAGAACCGCTGGCACGTCTCCACCGCCTGCGGCGACGAGTTCGTCGGCCGCTACCTCGTCGCCGGGGTCGGTGCGCTGCACCTCCCGCAGATCCCGGACCTGCCGGGCATCGAGCGGTTCCAGGGTCGAAGCTTCCACTCCGCGCAGTGGGATCACGACTTCGACCTGCGCGGCAAGCGGGTCGCCGTGATCGGCACGGGGGCCAGCGCGGTCCAGTTCGTGCCGCAGATCGCCAAGGACGTCGCCGAGCTGACCCTGTTTCAGCGCACGCCGCCGTGGATCATGCCGAAGCCCGACCACGCCATGCCGGACTGGGCGAAGCAGCTCTTCGCGAAGGTGCCGGGAGCCCAGCGGGCGTACCGCAACCTCCTTTACTGGATGCTCGAGGTGCGCGCCGTCGGCTTCAACGGCAACCCACGTGTCATGAAGCTCGCGCAGAAGCTCGCCAAGCACAACATCGACAAGCACGTCGACGACCCCGAGCTGCGCGCGAAGCTCACCCCCGACTACGTCATGGGCTGCAAGCGGGTGCTGATCTCCAACGACTACTACCCGGCGCTCAACCGGGACAATGTGCACGTGGTGACCGACGGCGTCGCCGAGGTGACCGAGCGCGGCGTGATCGACAAGGCCGGCGTCGAGCACGAGGTCGACGCCATCATCTACGGCACCGGTTTCCACGTCACCGACGCCTTCGACGACCTGGACATCATCGGCGTCGACGGCCGCAACCTCGGCAAACTGTGGTCGACCGAGGGCATGCAGACGCACAAGGGCATCACCGTCACGGGCTTCCCGAACCTGTTCTTCCTGCTCGGGCCCAACACGGGGCTCGGGCACAACTCCGTGGTCTTCATGATCGAGCAGCAGATCCGCTACATCTCCGAGGCGATCCGCTTCGTGGAGTCGCGCGACGCCGAGGCGATCGAGGTCCGCGAGGACGTCCAGGCGCGGTTCAACGACGACATCCAGCGCAAGCTGGAGCGCGGCATCTGGACCCAGGGCGGTTGCAAGAGCTGGTACCTCGACGCGAAAGGCGTCAACCGCACCATCTGGCCGGGCTTCACCTGGCGCTACTGGCTGGAGACGCGGAAGCTCCGCCCGAGCGACTTCGAGCTGACCCGCTAGTGCCCTCCGTCGGAAGTCTGTTGCTTGAGTCGGTGGATCCAGGTTTCCGCTGGCAAGGCGCCGGTTCGTCCTCGTACGGGGCCGTACTTGGGCGGACCGGCAACGCAGCCGGCGGGAAGCTGGGCCGTCGAATTATGTGGCGAACTTCCGGCGGGGGGCACTAGACCCGGGGGCCGGGGGGCTACCGGCCCCCGGGCAGGGAGGGGGCCCCGGGGGCCGGTAGCTGGTCAGTAGCCGGCCGGGAGGCCGGACAGCTTCCGGAGGCGGGCGATCAGGTCCTGGGTCTCCATGCCGCAGAGTTCCGCCATGCGTTCGAGCGCGCTGAACTCGAGCTGGACCTCGGTGCCGCTCGCCTGCTCGAGCCTGCCTCGGGCCCACCGGCGCAGCGGCAGCAGCTCGGGCTGGTCGTCCGCGACCACCTTGGCGAGGTTCAGCCGGACCCTGCCGGGCTCGTCGCCGAACACCCGCCGGTGCACGCGCTCCAGCAGGTTCTGCGGCAGCTCGTCCATGGCGAGGCACAGCTCGACGAGCCGCACCACCGAGCACTGCCGGGTGCCCAGCTCGTACGTCGCGAGCGTCTGCAGCGAGATCTCGCTCTGCAGGCGCTCGTTCAGTTCCTTGCGCGTCCATCCTCGCTTCTTGCGGAGCTTGCGTAGTTCCTCGCCAAGTACTCGCTGGTAGGCGTCCGCGTCGATCAGCACTCCAGGTCCCCTGCCCGCACCGCGTGGGATGCCGTGCGCCGGCTCAGCCGACACAGTGCATGCGTTCTTCACGCGAGTGAAAGCCTTTGAGGTCCCTCGCCTTACGCGGCTTCCGTAGAAAACTTGACAAAAGCCCGCCAACTACCCCGAATGGAGCAGCAAAAGACACCGAATGGGCTCACCCGGATTCGGCGGTCACAGACTGCAGTGAAGGCCACCTTCACTGCGTTGAACGCAGTGAAGGTGGCCTTCACTGCGGCCGGGTGGAGGGGGCCTAGTTCACGCAGGGGACTCCCTGTGCCGTGATGGGTGGCTCCTCGGCGGGCTCCTGCTTGGCCACGGGCGACGCCTGCTGCTGCATGGCGGGCTCGGCCACTCCCTCGGCGGAACCGGACTCGTCCGGCGGCGTGTAGTCGGGAGCCAGCAGGACGCGGACGTGTCCGGCAGGCACGGAGGGATCGGTATCGACCTCGACGTCGCCGCCGAGCGAACCGGCCACCTTCTCGCCTGCCGCCTCCTGTCCCTCGGGCACCTGCACCACGGTGGTCGCACGGGCCGTGGCGTTGCCGACCTCGCCTGCGATGTAGCCCTCGGCCGTGAGCGACTCGGACACGCTGCCCGCCAGGCCGGTGATGCCCGAGGCGTTGAGCACGTCCACGGTGATCTCGTCCGGGGGCGGAGCGGGCGCCTTCTTCTCCTCCGACGGCGGCGGGCCGGAGAGGCCCTGCACGAAGTCGCGCACCTCGTCCGGGTCGACCTGGATGGCCTGCCCGTCGGCGGTGTCGTACTCGGTGTCGACGACGGGGATCGTGCGGAACTCGATCTGGCCGCCGGTGAGACCCCGCATCTGCTCCGCGAAGCCGAGCAGGTCCCAGCCCTGGTTCACGACCACGGACTTCTGGACCGCGCTGACGAGGTCGTTGAGCTTGGCCGGGTCGGCCAGCGTGCCCGCGGAGAGGACCTTGCGGGCCAGTCCGGCCATGAACACCTGCTGGCGCACGACGCGGTCGAGGTCGCCGCGCAACAGCCCGTGCCGCTGCCGGACGAACGCCAGCGCGTCGAAGCCCGAGATCGTCTGCGGGCCCGCCTCGAAGTTCGCGCCCGAGTAGTCGTCGTCGACGGGCTCGTTGAGGCACACGTCCACGCCACCGATGGCCTTGGTGATGTCGTAGAAGCCGAGGAGGTTGATCGAGGCGTAGTTGTCGATCGTGGAGCCGGTGAGGTTCTCGACGGTCTTGATGAGGGTCTTCGCGCCCTCCTGGTTGCTGTCGACCTCGAGCTGCTTCGGGTCGGTGACGCCCTCCTCCTCCAGTTGCGCACGGGCGGCGGCCTTGCCGCGCGCGTACGCGGAGTTGATCTTGTGCTCACCGAAGCCGGGGATGTCCACGTAGGAGTCGCGTGGCAGCGAGATCGCCACGGCCTTGCTGCCGTCGTTGGGGATGTGGACGAAGATGAGAGTGTCGGTGTTCAGTTCGCCGTCGGCGACTCCGGCCCGCAGCTTGGCGAGCATCTCCTCCGACAGCGGGTTGCCCTGCGCGTCCGTGCGGCTGTCCATGCCGACCAGCAGGATGTCGCGGGCGCCGTCGGCCGGGAGCTCGTCGGAGCCGCCCTCGATCACGTCGGCCATCGTGAGGCCGTTTACGAGACCCTGCATCGCGGCCCACGCGTAGCCCGTCAGGCACATCACGAGCGCCGAGACGACCGCGAGCACGATCTTCGGGCCGCGCAACCTGCGGCGCCGGGGCGGCGGCGGAGGCGGAGCCGGCCTGCGGGGGCGCTGAGCGGGCGGACGTCCCTGACCGGCGGCGGCCGTGCGGCGACCCGGCTGCTGCGCCCCCTGTGCCCTGCGCGGGGGTGCCGGCCTGCCGCTGGGGGGCGGCACCGGCCTGCCCCCTCCGGCGCGGTCCTGCCACGGCCTCGCGGGACCACGGCCTCGCGGGGAGTTCCGCGGCGGGTACTCCACGCCAACGGCTCCTTTCGGTCGACAGTTCGATCCGTTGTTGGACGTCCGAGCAAGGACACAGGTTGTCGTAGGGTGGCACACCGGTTCACCGATGTGGTTGGTACCACTCCGGAGTGGGCGCTCCGACTACGTGACGTAACCGCTCGTCGCCCGGGCGGCCCACACCGTAGCCAACGCCGCCGACACGGCCAGCAGCCCCGTGACGCCGTGCACAACGACGCCCAGTGCGAACGTGCTCGGCCCCGCCGTCGCGGACAACAGCGGTGGCACACACGCCAGCGCCGTCAGCAGCCACGTCCGCGGCGCGTTGCTGACACCGGTACGCACCGTGTGCAGCAGCGACATCCCGAGCAGCAGGTGCACGAGGCTCTGGATCGGATCGAGCGGCAACCCGCCGAGCGTGACCTGGCCCGCGCCGCTGAAGCTGCTCAGCGCGAACCCGAACACGCCAAGAGTGGAGTACCCGATCCCGGCGAACGTAGCCGCGTGCGCCAACGCCCGATCGAGTCGTCCTGGCGCCGTCCGCCATGCGGGCAGTGGCGGCGGTCGGTAGCCGAGATGCCGTTCGAACCACCAGAACACGAGCGCGGCGGGCCCGGTGAGCATCGCGACCGCCAGCAGGACCCGCAGGCTGCCCGCCGCCAGGCGCTCCGGCAGGTACACCGCCGCGACGACCAGCAGCATGCCGGAAAGGAAGAGCAGGTAGAGGCTCATCGGCGCGCGGGAGGCGAACCCGGCCGCGCGCAGCACGCCGGGTCTGCCTGCCAGCCTGGCCAGCGGCGCGCGGAGCAACCCGAGCAGGCTGAGCTGCACCAGTCCGAGAGCGAGCACGGGGAGCACGGGGCCGGTCAGCGCCGGCGGGTCGCCGGGCGAGCCGAGCAGGGTGGCCGGGACGCGCCCCGCCACCGCTCCCGCCGCGAGCGCGCCCACTCCGCCGAGCCCTGCCACCGCGAGGAGCCACGGCCTCGGCCTCGGCCGCCCGGCGTGGGCGAACGCCAGCTGCTGGGCGAGCAGCGCGAGCACCACCACGCTCAGGTTGCCGAGCACCGGCGAACCGACCCGGTCCGCGAGCAGCGCCACGCCTACGAGCGCGGCGACGAGGGCGAGTCCCGCCGGTACCGGCCTGCGACGGTGCAGTGCGAGCAGCGCGGGAGCCGCCGCCATGGTCACCACGTAGACGCCGAGCAACCACAGCGGATGGAGCGCGATCCTGACCACGACGTCGGTGGTCGCCTTCGGCACCGCGAGCAGCTCGAGCGCTGTGGGCACCGCGAACGCCACCACGGCGAACACCAGCGTCAGGCGCAGCAGCCAGCTCGCCCGGTGCGCGAGGAACTCGCGGTAGCCGCCGCCGTGCTGGCGGACCGTGAGCCAGCCGGTGAGGTTGGAATGCCCGGCCGCGAAGAAGAACACGAAGGCCAGCTGGGAGAGCCACGTGAACGGCCAGAGCCAGTCCGCGGGCGCGCCAGCCCAGTGGGCGAGCGCGACCGACGCCTCGCCGAGCACGAGCAATGCGACGCTGCCGACACCGAGCAGCGTCCAGCGCCCGCCGGGCACCGGTGCGGGCCTCGGCTCCTGGACGTCGGTCCGGGGCCGGGTGCGCCGCGCGACGAGCCAGCCGCGCAGCCGGAACGAAAGGAGGAAGCCGATCGCCGCGACCCCGGCGAGGATCGGCACGATCGGCTCGCCGACGGGAGGGCCCCAGCGCTGGTGCCAGGAGTTGACCACGAGCCCGGCCGAGTACAGCGACGCGACGCTCTGGCACAGCCGCGGCGAGCCCTTCGGGTTGAGCCCACACGTGGCGTGCATGTCGGCGGAGAGCCGGTCGTCGAGCGCCCTGCGGACCTCCGGGCCCAGCGGATGGCCCTTCTTCTCGGCGTAGCGCAGCAGGTCGTAGCCGAGGTCGTGGGCCCGGCACGGCGTGCCGAAGTCCCAGCGGGTGTCGTCGTCGCCCCACGGCGTCGAGCACCCGCCGTCGACGTGCACGGCCCTGACCGTTCCGTCGCGGGCGGTCGCCTCGCCCGGCACGACGCCGGTGACCTGGGTGAAGTCGGCGGGCAGCAGCGCGAGCGCGCCGGGGTCGGGTCCCGGAGCGAGCAGGGCGTCGATCGCGCGCTGCGCCGACGCCACGTCGCCCTGCGGCGGTCCCTGGTCGGGCGGTGCCTCCGAACGGGACGCCAGGAATCCGAACCCCGTCACCACCAGGACGAGCAAGACGACCCATGCCGACGTCCCGAGGAGGCCCCGCCCGCGTCTGGACGCGGGCGCGACGGTCTCCTCGGCTGCTGCGGTCACGGTTCCCCAGGGTGTCAGCGGCGAGCGGGAGGCGGCATCCGGGTGGCCCCCCGATATGAGCTGTGCAGGTCAGCCTACCCGCCGGAGCCGTCGGCGAAGCGGACTTGGTTGCGCCCGTTCTCCTTCGCCTCGTACACCGCGGCGTCGGCGGCCTGCATCAGTCCCTGCAGCGTGCTCGCGTGCCTCGGGTACACCGCGACGCCGATGGAGGTTGTGCGGTCGGTGACCGTGGTCTGCGCTCCGCGTTTGTCGGTGGTGGCGATCTCCAGCGCGGCGATCGTGTTGCGGACGCGCTCGGCGGCGACCTCCGCCGCGGCCGCGTCTGCGTCGGGCAGCAGCACGAGGAACTCCTCGCCGCCGAACCGGCCGACGATGTCGGCGGGTCGCGTGACCTCGCCGAGTGCCTTCGCGACGGCTCCGAGCACGTCGTCGCCCGCCGGGTGCCCGAACGTGTCGTTGATCCACTTGAAGTGGTCGAGGTCGATCATGAGCATCGCGAGGTTGCCGTCGGCACGGCGCACGCGCGTGAGCGCCCGCTCGGCGGACTCCGACCAGCCGCGCATGTTGAGCAGCCCGGTCTTGGGATCGGTGACGACGTCGTCCTGCAGCTGGTCGAGCTCGGCGAGCCGGTTGAAGAACACGGTCACCACGGCCATGATCGCGACCGACGGCGGCAGGGTGACCACGAGCACGGCGGTGACGGCTCCGAGGCCCGTCGTGATGGCCTCGATGGTGTTGTCGGCCTTGCTGCCCAGCACGTTGCGCAGGGTCGGGTTCGGGTCGCTGAGGGCAAGGATGCCGCCGACGTAGATCAGCTGGACGCCCTCGTACACGGCGGCGGCGACGAGCACGTAGCCGAACTCGCGCAGCGAGCCGAGCGCGGTGATCGTGTGCCAGTCGTGCGCCCCGAGTGAGGCGTAGACGAGCCCGGCGAGCGCCGCGGCCAGACTGTGCGAAATGGACGAGAAGACGAAGTTGTGCGCTGGGCGGCGCGCGGTGAACCAGCGCTGAACGCGGATCAGCACCACGAGCAGGACCGTGAGCGTCGTGGGGAGCACGAGCACCGCCGGGAAGACCCACACGGCGATGAGGTCGATGAGGACGGTCTTCGTCCGGTTGCGCCTGCGTTCCTCCTGGCGCTGGGTGAGCTGGATGTGGACCGTCGCGCCGGCCGCGAGGATCGCGAACCGCAGCCAGTCCGTGCCGGTCGGCGGGTGGGCGCCCGCGAAAGCGACGGCGAAGCCCGCGATCGCCACGAGCTCCATAACGATCAGGAAGACGATGAAGCGTCTCGGCCGCCTCCACAGTGCCCAGTTCCGTGGGCGTAACCGGTGGCGCCGCCGCGCGTGCGCGGGCTCGCCGTCGGCGCTCGCGCCTCCGGCCGGCGGCGCCGGCCCGGTCACGGCGGCGCCGTCGCCCCTGCCGGGCGCACGGTCTCGACCTGGGGCGTCGGGTCCTGGCGGTGGCCGATCGTGAGGCGTGAGCGGCAATCGCCAAACCTCCCCAAGGTGTGCGTTCCGGCGGTTAAGTACCCTCTGCGAAGTCCGCGAGAGAACTGGGCGCTCTCCACAGCGGGTATCATCTCACCGCGCGAGAACTGTCGTGTAGGCGAGGACGCCGACATGTAGTCTCGGGGCGCCCCGTCTTCGGCTCAAAGGGCGATCGGAGGTGTTCTCCCTTGCCTGGCCGTGACTTCTGATCTAGAACAAACACATGTTGGTTGATTGCGCTCTCAATGGGAGGTGTCCCGTGGCCGGCCGTGATTTCTGATCCTGGGCGTTGGTGAACTCGGTGAGCAGTCGAAGTAAAGGAGGTGTTTCCGGTGACCGGTCGTGATTTCTGAGACACGTGGAGTTCGGAAAAATCGTTAGCGGATGTTAAGGAGGCTGGCTGTGGCCGGGCGTGACTTCTGAGCGAGGGCAGTCGGTAGTGGAGAGTCGAGCCGGGATCGCCGGGGAGGTGTACGCAAGTGCGTGGCCGTGATTTCTGAACACTCGTAGTCATTATGAGCACTCACAGTGACAATTTTTCTTAATCGCGTTCGAGGAGGAGCCTCTGATGGCCGGCCGTGACTTCTGATTGCCCCGCAATTCTTCTTTCTCCGTTCGTGCCCCTAGGCAGCGGAACTATCCGGCGTAGCTACGGACGCGCGCCCACGAAAGCGCGACCGGCACGGTGAAAACAACTCCCAGTACGCCGGCGAGAGCGATAGCGGTAGTCGCGGAGCCCACCCATTCCGCGAGTACGCCGCCCATCGCCACACCAAGGCCCTGTGCTACCCGCAGCCCGGTGCGGTACAGCCCTCCCGCTCCTCCGCGCAGTTCGTTGGGAACCCACGTGATGAACGTGGCGCCGACGGTGATGATGTAGGCGCCCGCCGCGCCCGCGAGCGCCAGCAGGACCAGCGCGAGCACCAGTCCTGGCTCGAGGGAGAACGCGACGAGCACGCCCGCCGCGGCGATCGCCAGCACACCGACGTAGCGCTGCCGGTTCTCGGCGGAGACGAAGCGCGACAGCGCGAAGGCGCCGAGAATGAACCCGACGGGGTCGGCCGCGAGCAGCCAGCCGACCGCCTGCTCGCCCGCGCCGATCTGGTGGGCCAGTGGCGCGGCGAGACCTTCGGGTACGACGGCGAGCCCGACGAGCCACGAGAACGCGAGCAGCACCCGCAGCCTGCGCTGCCCGAACACCCACCGGGCGGCGCCGAACCACGGATCGTCCGGGTCGCCGGCCGCGGGCCGCGCGCGCACCTGCCATCGCACGACGGCCGCCGCGACGGCGAACGTCAGCGCGTCGATCGCGAGCGCCCACGACGGGCCGAGTGCGGTCACGAGCACGCCACCGGCGCCGAGGCCGACGAGCATCGCGACGTTGGTGGTGATGCCACGCAGGTCCTGGCTGCGCAGGTAGACCTCGTCGTCGTCGAAGATCTCCCTCGTGAGCGCGTTCTGCGCGGCGTTGACCGGTGCGCCGGCCAGCCGCACGCCCACGACGAGCACGCACAGCAGGGCGAGCGGGGTGCCGGGGATCGCCATGGCTCCCACGAGCACGGCCTGGATCAGCGCGCACACGACCAGCACGGTCCTGCGGGGGAACCGGTCCGCGAGCTGGGAGAGCCCGAGCCCGCCCGCGAGCGCTGGCAGGAAGGTGAGGGCGTAGACCACCGCGGCCCACAGGGCCGAACCGGTGCGGCCGTAGACCACGATGGCGAGCGCGACCGTGGTGAGGTGGTCGCCGGCCACCGACTGCGCCTCGGCGAGCCACAGCGCGCGAAACTCCGGGTTGCGGATCGCGACGTTCATCCGTGGCGCCGTGCTGGTACCCACCCTCGTCACCCTGTACTGACTCGATTACCCCGTGCAACACACACGACAACGTTAAGTTCTACCCCCGTGACGGGGAGACGAACAGTGAACGTCGCCCGGATGGGACTAACGGCGCTCTCCTTTCGGCCATCTGTCCGAGGCCAAACGTACGGGGGCCACCCGGTTGCCTCTACGTCCGCCCGGCCGATCGCCGGTGCCGTGCGGAGCAGCCCGGCAGTATGCCGGGACCGATCACCGATCACTCGTTCGGCGCAGTGTGGCGGCCGTTCGGCGAGCTCGGCGGGCCGGGAAGGCGACTCTGCCGAAGACTGAGGGTGACGCTGGCTGCACGGGTGGACCGAGCGCGAGTCGGTGCCGGCGGGTGGGAGAAGAGACGATGAACGAGCTGCTGAGCGGCAAATCGGTGGTTGTGACCGGTGCGGGAAGGGGCCTGGGGGAGGCCTTCGCCGTGCACGCCGCGCAGGCGGGCGCCGCGGTCGTCGTGAACGACATCGACGTGGGACGGGCCGAGGCGACCGCGGCGAACATCAGGGCGCACGGCGGCCTGGCGGTCGCAAGCGGGCACAGTGTCGCCGACCCGGAACAGGCGAGGGCGATCATCGAGCTGTGCGAGGCGGAGTTCGGCCGGATCGACGGACTGGTGAACAACGCCGGGGTGAACTACGAGGCGCTGCCGTGGCAGGACGACCCGGCGCAGATCCGCGAGCTGATCGAGACCAACGTCCTCGGCGTGATCTACACGGGGACGGCCGCGGCGGAGGCGATGATGCGCCACGGCGGCGGCTCGATCGTCAACATCTCGTCGGGGGCGTCGCTGGGGCAGCGCAAGCTCGCGACCTACGCGGCGAGCAAGGGCGCGGTGGCGTCGCTGACGTACTCGTGGGCGCTCGACATGGAGGACGTCGGCATTCGCGTCAACGCCGTCTGCCCGCTCGCCCACACGCGCATGGTGTGGAAGTCGGAGCGGTCACTGCGCAACTGCCCGCCGGACCGCACGCCTGCGCGGATCGCTCCGGTGGTGCTGTTCCTGCTCGGCGACGGCTCCCACGGCATCACGGGGCAGCTGATCCGGTGCAACGGCCCGCAGCTGCACATCGTCGGCCAGCCGTATCTCAAGGCGCCGATCCTGGAACGGCAGGTGTGGGACTCCGACAGCGTGCAGCGCGCGTTCGACGAGGTCTTCAGCGCTCACCTGGAGCCGTACGGCCTGGAGAAGCGTGTGCCCCCGCGCCTGCGCAAGTGGACCGAGGGCCCCTCGACCCCCCTCCGCAGCGCCTGACCTGACTGCCCCCAAGGCCACCTTTGTTGCGTTCAACGCAACAAAGGTGGCCTTGGGGGCCGGTGGCGTCAGTCTGCGTAGAGGGCGGCGATGTCGGGTTCGTACCGCTCGGCGATGACGCGGCGCTTGAGCTTCAGCGTCGGCGTCAACTCGCCGCTCTCCGGGGTCCACGCCTTCGCCAGCAGCTGGTACCGCTTGATCTGCTCGACCTTGGCGAGCCGCTCGTTGGCCGCCTCGACGGCGCGGTCGATCTCGGCTCGCACGTCGGGGTGGCCGGCCAGCGCGGCCACGCCGGTGTCCTCGATGCCGCGCGCCGCCGCCCACGCGGGAGCGATCTCGTCGTCGAGCACGATCAGCGCGGTGACGTACGGCTTGCCGTCGCCGATCGCCACCGCCTGCCCGATGAGCTGGTGCTCCTTCAGCAGGCCCTCGATCCGGCTCGGTGCGATGTTCTTGCCGCCCGCCGTGATGATCAGTTCCTTCTTGCGGTCGGTGATCGTGACGAACCCTTCGGAGTCGATCGTGCCGATGTCGCCGGTCGCGAACCACCCTTCGGCGTCGGTCGCCGGCTCGATCGACCCGTCCTCCTGCAAGTAGCCGAGGAAGACGATCGGGCCGCGGACGAACAACTCGCCGTCCTCGCCCGTGCGCACCTCGACGTCGGCGAGCGGCCTGCCGACCGTCCCCGCCTTGAAGGCGCCCGCGGTGTTGGACGTGACGGCGCCGGTGGTTTCCGAGAGCCCCCACACCTCCTGGATCTCGACGCCGAGGCCCGCGATGAAGTAGAGGACCTCCACCGGGAGCGCCGCGGCGCCGCTGGAGGCCAGCGCGAGCTTGTCGAGGCCGAGCAGCTGACGCACCGGTGCGAGCACGGTCTCGTCGGTCTCGGCGATGCGGGCGGCGAGGTCGGCGGGCACCTCCTTGCCTGCGCTGCGCAGTTTGTAGCCCTCCTGCAGCAGTTCGTTGGCCTGCAACAGCGCGGTCCGCCGCTCCTCGGGCACGCCGCCGAGCATGTTCTTGAGGCCGGCGACCATCTTCTCCCACACGCGCGGCACGCCGAACAGGACGTCGGGCCGCACCCGGCCGAGCGCGGGGACGAGACCTTTCGCGTCGGCGAGCGTGTGCACGTGCCCCGCGTAGACGATCGGCAGGTAGATCGACAGCTCGCGCTCGGCGATGTGCGCCAGCGGCAGGTAGGCGATGTTCTTCAGGTGCATCTGGTTGTCGTGCAGCGAATGGATCGCGAGCGCCTCGTGGATCGCGTTGCGGTGGGAGAGCACCACACCCTTCGGCACGCCCGTGGTGCCGGAGGTGTAGATCATCGACAGCGGGTCGTCGGGCTTGATCTCGTCGGTCGCCTGCTCGAACGCCTGGGGTTCCCGCGCGTGCCTGGCGGCGCCGCGCTCGCGCAGGTCGGCGAAACTGAGGAAGCGGTCGTCGCCGCGCGGGAGGTCAACGGGGTCGAGCAGGACGACGTGTTCCAGGTTGGGCAATTGGTCGAGCACCGGAAGCCAGCGGTCCAGCTCCTCGCGCCCGGCGAGCACCGCGATCGGCGCCGCGCTGTGATTGACGACGAAGGCGATCTGCTCGCTGCTCAGCGTCGAGTACGCGGTGCACGGGATGGCCGCGATGTTGGTGGCCGCGAGGTCGGCGATGAGGTGCTCGGGGCGGCTCGGCGCCATGATGATCAGCCGCTGGCCCGCGCGCAGGCCGAGGTCGGTGAACCCGGCGGCGATCGAGGCCACCTCCTCGCGCAGCTGTCCCCACGTCAGCGTCGGCGTTCCCTCCGCGTCCAGTGACGTGAGCGCCGGCAGGTCGGCGAACTCGGTTGCGTTGCGGCGCAACAGAACGGGGATCGTGAGGGTGTCGGTCTGCCTGGCGACCGAAGTCTGGTTGGACGGCAACGGATGTCTCCTCGTCTCGCCGGTCGAGAGGCGCCCAGCCTATGTGTTCGACGTCACTCAGGGAACCATGATCGTTCATCTCGCCGGTGTTGCGGCCCGGGCGCCCGGGTACGCGGGTGGGATGAGCAGGGAGCCAGAGCGCGTCGCCAAGCGGCTGCTGGACGTGGCGGGGAGGACCTACGCGAGCGAGGCGGGCATCAAGCTCGCGGACACCCCGGCCCCGCTGTACCGGCTGCTGGTGCTCTCCGTGCTGCTGTCCACCCGCATCAAGGCCGACCTCGCCGTCGCCGCCGCGCGCGAGCTGGTCAAGGCGGGCGCGGGGACGCCGAGGAGGATGTTGGACACGTCGTGGCAGGAGCGGGTGGACGCGCTCGGCCGCGCGCACTACGTCCGCTACGACGAGAGCACGGCCACCGCGCTCGGAGAGGGTGCGCGGCTGTTGCTCGACGAGTACCGGGGCGACCTGCGGCGGTTACGGGAGCGGGCGTCCGGCGATGTTGGCGAACTGCGCAACTTGCTGTGCGAACTGCCCAGGCTCGGTGCCGTCGGCGCCGACATCTTCTGCCGCGAGGCCCAGCAGGTGTGGCCCGAGCTGCGCCCGTACCTCGACCGCAAGGCGACGTCCGGTGCTGGGCGGGTCGGCCTGCCCGAGAACGCCTCCGAGCTGGCGAAACTCGTGCCGGACGACGACCTCGCACGGTTCTCGGCCGCGCTGGTGCGGGTCAGCCTCGACAAGAGGCTGGCCGACCAGGTGACCAAGGACTAGTTGCGCAGTATTTCCAACTTTTTCCTCCAAGGTGCTTGTTCTGAGCGACTACTTCGGGGCATGATGACGGCTCCGTTCAACGCCAAGGAGGATCACCGTGGATCTTCAGCTGCTGGCTGCGCTCGTACTGGGGATCGGCGCCATCGTGCTGATCGTGCTGCGCACCCGGCTGGACGCTTTCGTCGCGCTGCTCATCGCGGCGCTGCTCACCGGGTTCGTCGCGGGCGCGCCGGTGACGGACATCCTGGGGTCGATCACCGACGGGTTCGGCTCGACGATGGGGGCCATCGGCATCGTCATCGGCCTCGGGGTGGGGGTCGGCAAGATCCTGGAGGTCTCCGGCGCGGCCGACGCGCTGGCCAGGGCCTTCGTGCGGGCGCTCGGCAGGGGCCGGGAGCCGTGGGCGATGGCGGGCACGGGCGCGCTCGTGTCGATCCCGGTGTTCTGCGACTCCGGCTACGTGATCATGAACCCGCTCGCGCGCTCGATCGCGCGGCGCAAGCGGGCGGGGTACGTGACGCTGGCCCTCGCGCTCGGCTGCGGGATGACGCTCACCCACCACCTCGTGCCGCCGACACCCGGTCCGCTCGGCGTCGCGGGCATCCTCGGCGCCGACGTGGGCGGCATGATCCTCGCCGGAGTGATCTTCTCCGTCGTGCTGCTGCCGTTGTTGGTGTTCTACGCGAAGTGGATGGGGCCGCGGCTCGAGGAGCACGTGCTGCCGAACGTCAAGGCCGAGGTCTACGGCTCTGCCACCTCGCGCAGCGCCGTGGTCACGGGCGGGTCCGCGGGCGACGGCGGCACCGGTGAGAGCGAGGACGGCGAGAGGGAGGACGGCGAGGAGCCCGCGCCGAAGCGCATGTCCGCGTGGCTGGCAGCCCTGCCCCTGCTCGTCCCGCTGCTGCTGATCGTGGCCAACACCGTCACCGAGGCGGTCGACCGCAGTGCCAAGGGCGTGCTCAGCGGTGACGACTACGAGCCGTCAAGCGTCGCCGCCGTGCTGTCGTTCGTCGGCAGCCCCGTGGTGGCGCTGCTGATCGGGCTCGTGCTCGCGGTCTACGTCCTGCTGCCGCGGGTGACGACGCGGAACCAGGTGGCTGGCTGGCTCTCGCAGGCGGCGTCGTCGGCGGGGCTCATCATCCTCATCACCGGTGCGGGTGGAGCGTTCGGCCAGGTCCTGCGCGACACCGGGGTCGGCGACGCGCTGGCGGAGACCATCGCGTCGTGGAGCCTGCCCGGCGTGCTCGTGCCGTTCCTGATCGCCACACTGGTGCGGCTCGCGCAGGGCTCCGGCACCGTCGCGATGATCACGGCGGCGTCGGTCACGGCTCCGCTCGTGGCCGGGCTCGGGGTGTCGCCGCTGGCCGCCGCCATCGCCTGCTGCGCGGGTTCGATGGTGTTCAGTTACTTCAACGACTCGTATTTCTGGGTCGTCACGCGGTTCACTGGTCTCGACGGCGCGGCGGCGATCCGCGGCTGGTCCGGCATCACCACCGCGGTGTGGCTCGGTTCGCTGCCGCTGGTCCTGCTCGCAGGGGCGGTGTTGTGAACGCGGTGAAGGCCCACGTGCTGGTGATCGGCGACGATCTCACCGGCAGCAACGCGACCGGTGCCCGGTTCGCGCGCGCCGGCCTGCGCACGGTGTCGGTGAGCGGCGTCGAGCGGGTGCCGTGCGCCGAGGGCGCCGACGTGGTGGTGCTCAACCTCGGCACGCGGCAGTACCCCGCCGACCGGGCCAGGGAGCTCGTGCGCGAGGCCGTCGGCGCGGTGACGCCGGTGGACTTCATCGCCAAGCGCGTGGACACCACCCTGCGCGGCAACGTGGGCGCCGAGGTCGACGCGCTGCTCGGCGTGCTGGAGCCGGGCACGCGAGCGCTCGTGGTGCCGGCCTTCCCCGACGCAGGCCGCACGACGGTCGGCGGACTGCACCTGGTCGACGGTGTTCCGCTCGCCGAGACCTCCGCCGCCCGCGACCCGCTCACCCCGGTCAGGGCCTCCCGCGTCGCGACGATCCTGCGCCAGGGCACCGACCTGCCGATCGCCGAGCTCCCGCTCGACGTCGTCGAGTCCGGTGTGGACACTCTTGCCGGCGAACTCGCGGCCACCGAAGCGCCGCTCGTCGTGTGCGACGCCACCACCAACGCGCACCTCGGCATCATCGCCGAGGCGGCGGCGAAACTCCAGCAACAGCTCGGGACCCGGTGGGTTTCCGTCGACAGTGGACCCTTCGCCGTGCAGCTGACGGCAGCGCTCGGCATCGGTCCCGGCGTGCACGAGCTGCCTCCGGTGCTCGCGGTGGTCGCGAGCATCACCGGCACCACCCAGGAGCAGGTGCTCGAGCTCGAGCAGGTGCTGCGTGCCCGGTTCGTGGACGTGGCGCTCGACGGGCTCGACGCCCGTGCCATCGCCGACCGCGTCGCCGCGCTGCTGCGGCCGGGCGTGCGGGTGGCCGGAATCCGCACGTCCCAGCCCGCTCCTGGCGAGCTGATCGACCCGGCGACCGCGGAACGCATTCCCAGGGTGCTCGCCGAGGCCGTCTCGATCCTGCTCACCGAGCATCGCTTCGGCGGCCTCTACGCGACGGGCGGCGACATGGCCGAGGCCACCACGGCCGCGCTCGCCAGCGACGGCTTCGCCATCGACGCCGAGGTGCTGCCGCTCGCCGTCGCGGGCAGGCTCGTCGGGGGGCCGCACGACGGCCTGCCTTTCGCCACGAAGGGCGGGCTGATCGGCGGCCGCGACGCCGCGCTCGCCTGCGTCGAGCACCTGATCAGCGTCAGCGCACAACGAGAGAGAGGAACCGCGCAGTGACCGCAGCCAGTACCGACCGTCCCATCCTCGCCATCACCCTCGGTGATCCGGTGGGCATCGGCCCGGAGATCACCGCACGCACGCTCGCCGGCAAGGAGGCGACCGAGCAGGCCCGCCCGCTGGCGGTGGGCGACGCGGCCGTGCTGCGGAGGGCGATCGGCGTCTGCGGGCTCGACGTGGAGGTCAACGCGATCTCGTCGGTGTCGCAGGCTCGGTTCACGCCCGGCGTGATCGACGTGCTCGACCTCGGCATCGCGCCAACCGACCTGCCGTGGGGCAAGGTCGACGGCACGGCGGGCCGTTCGGCCGTGGCCGCGATCGAGACCGCGACCAAGGCCGCGCTCGCGGGCGAGGTCGACGCCGTGGTGACCTCGCCGATCAACAAGGAGGCCATCTGGGCCGCCGGGTCGAAGCACCTGGGGCACACGGAGATGCTCGGCGAGCTGACCGGGTCGGAACGCTTCAACACGATGTTCTGGGTGCGCGGCCTGAAGATCTTCTTCGCCACGCGGCACCTCTCGCTGCGAGAAGCGCTCGACCGGATCACCAAGCCGAACATCGAGCACTCGATCCGCGAGGCGTACACGGCGCTGGAGGTGTTCGGCACCAGCGAGCCGAAGCTCGCCGTCGCCGCGCTCAACCCGCACGGCGGGGAGAACGGCAAGTTCGGTGACGAGGAGATCGTCGCGATCGCGCCCGCCGTGGAGGCCGCGCGGGAGGCCGGTCTCGACGTCGTGGGGCCGATTCCCGCCGACTCGGTGTTCCACCAGGGCCTGGAGGGCCGCTTCGACGGCGTGCTCTCGCTCTACCACGACCAGGGGCACATCGCGTCGAAGACGGTGGACTTCCACGGGACGGTGTCGGTGACGGTCGGGCTGCCGATCCTTCGGACGTCGGTCGACCACGGCACGGCGTTCGACATCGCGGGCACCGGGCAGGCCGACGCGGGCACGATGCGCGCGGCGTTCCGCGCGGCCGTCGAGCTGGCGCCGTTCGCGGGCAAACTGCGGGACGTCTACCCGCCGACGGCGTCGTAGAGTTCCGGCGTGACCGTTCCCCGGCAGACGACGACCCAGCGGCGCACGATGCTGCTCGCCGCCGTGCGCGGTGGCGACAGCAGCATCCAGGCGCTGGCCGAGCAGTTCGGGGTGTCGTCGTCGACGATCCGGCGTGACCTGACCGAGCTGGCCAGGGAGGGGCACGTCGTCCGCACCTACGGCGGCGCGCTCGACACCGGCCCCAGCGTCGAGCGCACCCTGCGGGAGAAGGACGCGAGCCACGCCGAGGAGAAGAACGCGGTCGCGAGGGCCGCCGCCGGGCTGGTGCGCGACGGCGAGGTGGTGCTGCTCGACGCGGGCACCACCACGGGGCGGCTCGCGCACCACCTGGCCGGCCGGTCGGGCCTCACCGTGGTGACCAACGGGCTCACGGTGCTGCTCGCGCTCGCCGACAGCCCCGACATCGACGTGGTGGTGCTCGGCGGGCGGCTGCGGCACCCCAACGAGGCCATCCTCGGCCCGACCGTCGAGCAGCAGCTGAGGCACATCACGCCGGATCGCGTGTTCCTCGGCGCGGACGGGCTGACCGCGCGGCGCGGGCTGTGCGCGCCGACGCTGGAGCAGGCACAGCTCAAGCACGCGATGCTACACGCCGGGCGAGAGTCCTATGTGCTCGTCGATCACTCCAAACTGGACAGCTCGCCGTTCTCGTACTGGGCCCCGATGGACCGCGAGCACACGGTGATCGTGGACGACGGCGATCCGGCCGCGCTGGAGCCGTTCGAGTCCGTGCCGGGCTGTGCCCTGCTCCCCGTGCGTGCCTCCGGTGCGGTCAGCGAGCCGTGAGCTCGTCGAACGCGGCGTCGACCGCGCGCGGCAGCGCCTCCGGGTCGTCGCCGGCGAGCTGGACGGCCGCGTTGAAGCAGGCGAGTGCGAGCTGGGGCGCGAGCGTGGCGACGAGCTCCGTGGCGCCCCGCTCGCGCAGGTTCTCGGTCAGCGTGCCGGTGTAGAGCGCGAACTTACGCGTGCTCCGGTCCCGTAGCTCGGGCGTCTCGTTCACGAGCCGGAGGTACGTGAGGTAGTGCTCGGCGTCGCTCGTCACGTCCTCACAGATCGCCACGGTGGCCGCGCGGAGGTGCTCGACCGCCTCGGCGAGCGTGGGCCGCTCCGGCGTCAGCGCGCCGTGGCGCTCGATGATGCCGTCGAGGATGGCCTGCTCCTCGTAGAACACGACCTCCTGCTTGTCGCCGAAGTACCGGAAGAACGTCGTGCGGCCGACCTCGGCGCGCTCGGCGATGTCGGCGACGGTGACGTGTGCGTAGCCGCGCTCGGCGAACAGCTCGAACGCGGCCTTGATGATCTGCTCCCGCACGCGTTGCTGTTTGCGCTCGCGCAACGGGACCCGGTCGGACATGGCCGTCATTGTACGTGGGCGGTACCGTGTCTATAGTGGTACTCAGTTCCAAATGGAACGGAATTCCGCTGAGAGGGAGACATGGGAACTCTGCTGATGACCGGCGCGAGCCGGGGCCTGGGCCGGGAGGCCGCCGAGCAGCTGCTGCGAGATCACCCGGACCAGCACCTCCTGCTGACCGTGCGCGGTGCGAACGGCGACCGCCTCGCCACGGAGCTGGCCGGCAAGACCGGAAACCGCAACGTTTCCACCGTCTCCGCCGATCTGGCTTCGTTCGCCGACATCCGCAAGGCGGTCCAGGAGATCGAGCGGAGGATCGACG
This sequence comes from Prauserella sp. PE36, assembly GCF_003311655.1. Lineage (NCBI taxonomy): Bacteria > Bacillati > Actinomycetota > Actinomycetes > Pseudonocardiales > Pseudonocardiaceae > Prauserella > Prauserella sp. PE36. The sequence goes on from NZ_QEQT01000089.1 coordinate 60,677, forward strand.
TCGGGGAACTGCCGCCGCTGACCGGTTTCCTCGGCAACGCCGGCCTGCAGATGGTCTCGACGACGCGGGCGACAAAGGACGGGTTCGAGGCCACGTTCGGCGTCAACGTGCTCGCGAACTACCTGTTGCTGCGGCTGCTGTTCGACCGGTTCGAGCGAGGCTCGCGGATCGTCGTGGTGGGCAGCGACGTGCACTTCGGCGACTTCAAACACAGCGGCGGGCTGATCCCGGCACCGAGGTGGACGACGGTGGCCGAGCTGGCCCGGCCCAGGCCGGGCGCGGTGCGCGAGGGCAGGCGGGCGTACGCGACGAGCAAACTCGCGGTGTTGTACCTGGTGCACGCGCTTGCGCGCCGCCTGCCGGACGGTGTCGACGGCTACACGTACAACCCCGGACTGGTGCCGGGCACGGGGCTCGTGCGCGACGCCGATCCGGTGAGCCGGTTCGCCGCGCGGACGGTGCTGCAGCTGGCACGCGCGACGCCGTTCGCGATGGGACCCGTGGCGGCGGGCAGGCTGCTGGCCAAGACCGCGATGGGACCGCGGCCAGGGGCCAGCGGGTCCTACCTCGACCGCGGCAAGGCCGTGCCGTCGTCGCCGGAGTCCTACGACGAGGCCAGGGAGGAGGACCTGTGGGCCGCGGCGGCACAGCTGTGCGGCCTGCCCGCCGAGGTGCGGTAGCGGCCCGGGTCGCCCCGGCGCTTGTCCATTTCGAGAACGTGTTCTAGTTTCGAGGGCAGGCGAACGAGCGGAGGTGGCCGTGGCAGTGCCGGACGTGCGGCAGGACGGTGCCGTCGTGCTGGTGACCGGTGGCGTCCGCGGGGTCGGCGCGGGGATCGCCCAGGTTTTCCGGGAGAACGGCGCGACCGTGGTCACCTGCGCCCGCAACCGGCCCGAGAACGCCGAGTCAGGGTTCATCCGCTGTGACGTGCGCGAGCCCGATCAGGTCGAGCACATGCTGCAACAGGTTCTCGACGAGCACGGCAGGCTCGACGTGCTCGTCAACAACGCGGGCGGCGCGCCGTACGCGCCCGCCGCCGGGGCGTCGCCCCGCTTCCACGACAAGGTGATCCGGCTCAACCTGCTGGCGCCGTTGCTCGTCGCGCAGCACGCCAACGCCGTGATGCAGCGGCAGGACTCCGGCGGCTCGATCGTGATGATCAGCAGCGTCAGCGGGCGCAGGCCGTCGCCGGGCACCGCCGCCTACGGCGCCGCCAAGGCCGGGCTCGACAACCTCACCGCCAGTCTCGCCGTCGAATGGGCGCCGAAGGTGCGTGTGAACGCGCTCGACGTCGGCATGGTCCGCACCGAGAGCGGCGAGCTGCACTACGGCAGCGAGGCGGCGGTCGCGGCCGTCGGCAAGACGGTGCCGCTCGGCAGGCTCGCCGAGCCCGAGGAGATCGGCAACTGCGCGCTGTTCCTCGCCTCTCCGCTGGCCTCCTACGTCAGCGGCGCCACGCTGCTCGTCCACGGCGGTGGCGAGCTGCCCGCTTTCCTCGCCGCCACCGACGTCAACCACGGGGAGCACGAATGAGCAGTGGACTGTGTCAGGGCCGGGTCGTGATCGTCACCGGAGCCGGGCGGGGCATCGGCCGCGCGCACGCGCTCGCGTTCGCGGCCGAGGGCGCGCAGGTGGTGGTCAACGACGTCGGCGTTGCGCTCGACGGCTCGGCCACCGCCGAGGGTCCGGCCGCCGACGTCGTCGCCGAGATCGAGGCGCTCGGCGGCAAGGCCGTGGCCAACACCGACGACGTGGCCGACTTCGCGGGAGCGCAGCGGCTGATCGGCTCCGCGCTCGAACACTTCGGACGGCTGGACGTGCTCGTGAACAACGCCGGTGTGGTGCGCGACCGGATGCTCGTCAACCTCGCCGAGGACGAGTGGGACGCCGTCATCCGGGTGCACCTGAAGGGGCACTTCGCGACGCTGCGGCACGCGGCGGCGCACTGGCGGGCCGAGGCGAAGGCGGGCCGGAAACCGAGCGCGCGTGTGATCAACACCAGCTCGGGCGCGGGCCTGCTCGGCAGCGTCGGGCAGGGCAACTACGTGGCCGCCAAGGCCGGGATCGCGGGGCTCACCGTGGTGGCGGCCGAGGAGCTGGCTCGCTACGGCGTGACCGTCAACGCCATCGCCCCCTCGGCCCGCACCCGCATGACCGAGGAGGTGTTCGCCGAGATGATGGCCGCGCCGGAAGACGGCTTCGACGTGATGGCGCCCGAGAACGTCTCGCCGCTCGTGGTGTGGCTCGGCAGCGAGGAGTCCGCTGAGGTGACGGGCCGCGTGTTCGAGGTCGAGGGCGGTCAGGTGTCGCTGGCGCAGGGCTGGCGGCACGGTCCCGCCGAGAACAAGGGCGCCCGCTGGCAACCGGCCGAGCTGGGGCCGGTCGTCGCCAGGCTGCTGGAGCGTGCACCCGAACCCGAGCCGGTCTACGGGGCGCGCTGATGGGCATCGTCACCAGCAGGCCCGAGAGCCACATCGAGGTGGTCACCGTCGACTTCCCGCCCGTCAACGCGCTGCCCGTGCGGGGCTGGTTCGACCTCGCGGACGCGATCGAGACCGCGGGCAGGGACCCCGACGTGCACGCGGTGGTGCTGCGCGCCGAGGGCCGGGGGTTCAACGCCGGGGTGGACATCAAGGAGATCCAGCGCAGCACCGGCTACGAGGCGCTGGTGGGCGCCAACCGCGGCTGCTACGCGGCGTTCGGCGCGGTGTACGACTGCGCGGTGCCGGTGATCGCCGCGGTGCACGGCTTCTGCCTCGGCGGAGGGATCGGGCTCGTCGGCAACGCCGACGTGGTGGTGGCCTCAGACGACGCGACGTTCGGCGTGCCGGAGGTGGAGCGCGGCGCGCTCGGCGCGGCCACCCACCTCGCGCGGCTCGTGCCGCCGCACCTGTTGCGCACGCTGTACTTCACGGCCCGCACGGTCAGCGCGGGGCAGCTGCACGGCTACGGCTCGGTGTACCGGGTGGTGCCGCGCGCCGACCTCGACGAGGCCGCGCTGGACGTGGCCCGCGACATCGCGAAGAAGGACACGCGGGTGATCAGGGCCGCCAAGGAGGCGCTGAACGGCATCGACCCGCAGGACGTGCACCGCAGCTACCGCTTCGAGCAGGGTTTCACCTTCGAGCTGAACCTGCTGGGCGCCTCCGACGAGGCGCGCCAGAAGTTCCTGGACGACAAGGACACGTGATGGCCGACAAGACTGCCACCGCCGACGAGGTCGTCGCCGGGCTGGAAGACGGCATGACGATCGGCATCGGCGGCTGGGGCTCCCGGCGCAAGCCGATGTCGCTGGTGCGCGCGATCCTGCGCTCGCCGGTGAAGGACCTCACCGTGGTGTCCTACGGCGGGCCCGACATCGGCCTGCTGGCCTCGGCCGGCAAGCTGCGGCGGGTCGTGTTCGGCTTCGTGACCCTCGACTCCATCCCGTTCGACCCGTGGTTCGGGCGCGTGCGCGAGTCCGGGGCCGTTGAGGTGACCGAGTACGACGAGGGCATGTTCGCCGCGGCGCTGTCGGCGGCCGCGCAGCGGTTGCCGTTCCTGCCGACGCGCGCCGGACTCGGCTCCGACGTCCTGCGCGTCAACCCCGGCCTGCGGACCGTGCGTTCGCCCTACGCCGACGGCGAGGAGCTGGTCGCCGTGCCCGCGCAGGAGCTCGACGTCGCGTTCGTGCACCTCAACCGCGCCGACGCGCGCGGCAACGCGCAGTACCTCGGCCCCGACCCGTACTTCGACGACCTCTTCTGCCTCGCCGCGAAACAGCGGATCGTGTCGGTGGAGAAGGTGGTGGAAACCGGTGACCTCCTGGACGAGGGGCCCGTGCAGTCACTGCTTCTCAATCGGTCCACTGTGGACGCCGTGGTCGAGGCGCCGCGCGGAGCCCACTTCACCACTGCCGTGCCCGACTACGGCCGCGACGAGGCGTTCCAGCGGCACTACGCCGAATGCGCCAAGGACCCCGACCGCTGGCCCGGCTTCGCCGACCGCTTCCTGTCCGGGGACGAGCGGGCGTACCAGAAAGAGGTCGCACGGTTCTCGGAGGAGGCGAAGTGAACGACGCGAGCAGGGCCGAGGTGGCGATCGTCGCGGTCGCGGAGCTGTTCCGCGGCGACGGTGAGCTGCTGGTGAGCCCGATGGGCCTGGTGCCCTCGATCGGCGCGCGGCTGGCCAGGCTGACGTTCGAGCCCGACCTGCTGCTCTCCGACGGCGAGGCGTACCTGCTCGACGCGGGCGGCGCGGTGGAGGGCTGGCAGCCGTTCCGCAAGATGCTGGAGATGATCGTGCCGCACGGACGGCGGCACGTCGTGATGGGCGCCAACCAGATCGACCGGTACGGCAACCAGAACATCTCCGCGATCGGCGACCACGAGCGGCCCGTCAAGCAGCTGCTCGGAGTTCGCGGCGCGCCCGGCAACACCGTCAACCACCGCACCAGCTACTGGGTTCCCCGGCACAGCAGGCGCGTGTTCGTCCCGTCCGTGGACGTCGTGTCCGGGGTCGGGTACGACAACGCCGCGAAGGCGGGCCCTTCGGCGCAGCGGTTCCACGACGTGCACCGCGTGGTGACCAACCTGGGCGTGTTCGACTTCGGCGGGCAGGACCACGGGATGCGCGCGGTGTCGCTGCATCCCGGCGTCGAGGCCGCCGAGGTGGTGGAGGCGACGTCGTTCGAGATCGAGCTGGACGGCGCGGGCGTGACCCGGTCGCCTTCCGCCGAGGAGCTGCGGCTGATTCGCGAGGTGCTCGACCCATCGGGGTCGCGGGACCGGGAAGTCCGATCGTGATCGAGACCGCGCTGACGCGCCTGGTGGGCGTGCGGCATCCCGTGGTGCAGACGGGGATGGGCTGGGTGGCCGGTCCCCGGCTCGTGTCGGCGACGGCCGAGGCGGGGGGACTCGGCATCCTCGCGTCGGCGACGATGACCTACGACGAGCTGGCCGCTGCGATCGCCGAGACCAAGAAGCGCACCGCGAACCCCTTCGGCGTCAACCTGCGGGCCGACGCCGACGACGCGGGCGAGCGCGTGGACCTGCTGATCGCCGAGGGTGTGCGCGTGGCGTCGTTCGCGCTGGCGCCGCGCAAGGAGCTGATCGCCAAGCTGAAGGACAACGGCGCCGTCGTGATCCCCTCGGTCGGTGCGGCGCGGCACGCGGAGAAGGTCGCCGGGTGGGGTGCCGACGCCGTGATCGTGCAGGGCGGCGAGGGCGGTGGGCACACGGGAGCGGTGGCGACGACGCTGCTGCTGCCGTCGGTGCTCGACGCCGTGGACATCCCCGTGGTGGCGGCCGGCGGGTTCTTCGACGGGCGCGGGCTCGCGGCGGCGCTGGCGTACGGGGCCGCCGGGGTGGCGATGGGCACCCGGTTCCTGCTGACGAAGGACAGCACGGTGCCCGACGACGTCAAGCGGTACTACCTCGGGCAGGGCCTCGCCGGCACCGTGGTGACGAAGCGGGTCGACGGCCTGCCGCACCGCGTCCTGCGGACCGAGCTGGTGGAGCGGCTGGAGTCGGCGGGCCGGTTGCGCGCTCTCGGGCAGGCGCTGCGCAACGCGTTGCGTTTTCGGGCGCTGACGGGGCTCTCGTTGTCGGCGATGGTCCGCGAGGGGCTGGCGATGAAGCGCGGAAACGAGCTGACGTGGAGCCAGGTGGTGATGGCCGCGAACACCCCGATGCTGCTGCGCTCGGGGCTCGTCGAAGGGCGGACCGATGCGGGTGTGCTGGCCTCCGGCCAGGTGGTGGGCCTGCTCGACGACCTGCCCACGGTGGCCGAGCTGGTCGACCGCGTGGTGGCCGACGCGGAAGCGATCCTGAGCGCCCTGCCGGCCCAGGTGACCGACGCCCCCTGACACCCGCGAGTCCCCCGTTCCGGCCCGCGAGTGGCCCGTTCCGGACGTCGAGTGGCCCGTTCCGGCCCGCGAGTGGCCCGTTCCGGCCCGCGAGTGGCCCGTTCCGGACGTCGAGTGGCCCGCTCCGGACGTCGAGTCGTGCGTGCCCGTGTCCGTGTCGCCGCCGCGGAGCCGCCGAGTGCGATACCTCGCGTCGTCCGGAGCGGGCAACTCGCGTGCCCGAGTGCAGAACTCGCGTGCCCGAGTGCAGAACTCGCGTGCCCGAGTGCAGAACTCGCGGGCGGGAGCGGGGGACTCGCGAGCGTCAGAGGCGTTCGATGATGGTTACGTTCGCGGTGCCGCCGCCCTCGCACATGGTCTGCAGGCCGTAACGGCCACCGGTGCGCTCCAGCTCGTTCAGCAGGGTCGCCAGCAGCTTCGTACCGGTCGCCCCGATGGGATGACCGAGAGCGATCGCGCCGCCGTTGACGTTGACGCGGTCCGGATCGGCTCCGGTCTCGTCGAGCCAGGCCAGCACCACGCTCGCGAACGCCTCGTTGACCTCGAAGAGGTCGATGTCGTCGATGGTCAGCCCCGTTTTGCGCAGCGCGTGGGCGGTCGCGGGAATGGGACCGGTCAGCATCCACACCGGATCGGCGGCGCGCACCGAGATGTGGTGGATCCGCGCCCTGGGCTTCAGTCCGTGCTCGTTCACGAACGGCTCCGACGCCAGCAGCACCGCGCTCGCCGCGTCGGAGATCTGGCTCGCCACGGCCGCCGTGAGCCGCGAGCCCTCGCTCAACGGCTTCAGCCCGGCCATCTTCTCCGGCGTCGTGTCGGGACGAGGGCCCTCGTCGACGGCGAACCCCGCGAAGGCCACGATCTCGCGCTCGAACCGGCCCTCCTCGACGGCCGTGAGCGCCCGCTGGTGACTGCGGTAGGCGTACGCCTCCATGTCCTCGCGCGTGATGTCCCAGTGTCCGGCGATCATGTCCGCGCTGCGGAACTGCGACACCTCCGCGCTGCCGTAACGCTCCTGCCAGCCCTTCGACCCGGAGAACGGGTCGTCGAACCCGTACTCGCGCCCGGCCAGCATCGCCGCGCTGATCGGGATCCGGCTCATGTTCTGCACCCCGCCCGCGACCACGGCGTCCGCGGTTCCCGACAGCACCGCTTGCGCCGCGAAGTGCACCGCCTGTTGCGACGACCCGCACTGCCGGTCCACGGTCACGCCGGGCACGTGGTCGGGCAGCCCCGCCGCGAGCCACGCCGTGCGCGCGATGTTGCCCGCCTGCGGACCGAGCGTGTCGGTGCAGCCGAGGATCACGTCGTCCACGAGCGTGGGATCGACGCCGCTGCGCTCGACGACCGCGCCGATCACGTGCGCGGCGAGATCCGCCGAGTGCACTGTGGACAGCGCGCCGCCCCGCTTGCCGACGGGTGTGCGCAGCGCGTCGATGAGGTAGGCCTCGGCCACGAAGAACTCCTAGGGGTGCTGGCTGGACACGGAGACGGTCTCGCCGGTGAGGTAGCTGGCGTAGTCGCTGGCGAGGAAGACCATGACGTTGGCGACCTCCCACGGCTGAGCGGCGCGCCCGAAAGCCTCACGCCGCTCGAGCTGCTCGAGCAGCTCGTCGCTGGTGACCTTGGCGAGGAACGGATGCATCGCGAGGCTCGGGGCGACGGCGTTGACGCGGATCCCGTGCTCTGCGGCGTCGATCGCGGCACATCGCGTGAGCGCCATGACGCCCGCCTTGGCCGCCGCGTAGTGCGCCTGACCCGCCTGTGCGCGCCAGCCCACCACCGACGCGTTGTTGACGATCACGCCACCGCCGCCCTGCTGGACGAACCGGCGCAGTGCCGCTCTGGTGCAGCGGAACGTGCCGCCCAGCGTCACGTCCAGCACCCGAGACCACTCCTCGTCGGTCATGTCCAGAATGGACTTCGTGCCGCCGAGCCCGGCGTTGTTCACCAGCACGTCGATCCGTCCGAACTGGTCGCAAGAACCGTCCACGAGGGACTGGACCTGCGCTTCGTCGGTGACGTCGCAGGGGATCGCGTGCACCTTGCCGAGCTCGGCCAGCTCGGCGGCCGTGGCGTCGAGCCGCCGTTCGTGCCAGTCGCTCACGACCACGGACGCGCCCTCCTCGAGCGCGCGCCGCGCGACGGCGGAGCCGATGCCGGTGCCCGCGGCGGCCGTGACCACCACGACCTTGCCCGCCAGCAGATCCCGGCCCGGTGGGTACTCGGGTATCACGCGCGCGCCTCCTTCGGCAGGCCGAGCACGCGCTCGGCGATGATGTTGCGCTCGATCTCGTCGGAGCCGCCGTAGATGGTGTCGGCGCGGGAGAACAGGAACAACCGCTGCCACTCGTCGGGCTCGCCGTCGTGGGTCAGCGACCGCGCGCCCCGCGCGCGCATGGCCAGCTCGCCGAGGCGGCGGTGCCACTGCGCCCACAGCAGCTTGCCCACGGCCACCTCGGGACCCGCCTCATCGCCGAGCGTGCGCAGCGCGTGGGCGCGCAGCACGCGCAGGCCGATCCACGCGCGCGTGAGGTCCGCCCGCAGCACGGGGTCGTCGATCGTGCCCGTGCGCCTGGCCTGCTCGATCACGCCCTCCAGCTCGCGCCGGAAGCCGATCTGCTGGCCGAGCGTGGACACGCCGCGTTCGAAGCCCAGAGTCGCCATCGCGACGCGCCAGCCGTCGCCGGGCTCGCCCACCACCATCGACGCGGGTGTGCGCGCGCCGTCGAAGAACACCTCGTTGAACTCCGAGGTCCCGGTGAGCTGCCGGATGGGCCGTACGGTGACGCCGTCCTGCCGCAGCGGCACAAGCAGGTACGACAGCCCCGCGTGCCGCCGCGAGCCCGGTTCGGTCCGGGCCAGCACGAAGCACCAGTCGGCGACGTGGGCGAGGGAGGTCCAGATCTTCTGCCCGCTCACCACCCACGTGTCGCCGTCGAGCCGAGCCGACGTCGACACCGCCGCCAGGTCCGAGCCCGCGCCGGGCTCGGAGTAGCCCTGGCACCACAGTTCCTCGACGGCCACGATCTTCGGCAGGAACCGCTGCCGCTGCTCGGGCGTACCGAGTGCGATGAGCGTTGGCCCGAGCAGCTGTTCGCCGAGGTGGCCGACGCGCGCGGGGGCGCCGGAGGCCGCGTACTCCTCGTGGAAGATCACCTGCTCCTCGAGGCTCAGCCCGCGCCCGCCGAACTCGCGCGGCCAGCCGACGCACGTCCAGCCGGACGCGGCGAGGTGCCGTTCCCAGGCCAGGCGCAGGTCGAACGCCTCGTGCTCGCGGCCGGGGCCGCCGAGCCCGCGCAGCCCGGCGAACTCGCCGGTGAGGTTCTCGGCCAGCCAGTCCGCCACCTCACGGCGGAACAGCTCGTGGTCCTTCACCCTCACCTCCTGCTACGGTTCACTGGCATAATGAGAACACGTTCTAGATTTCGCGTCCAGTGAGGGAGCGAGATGGCAGAGACGCACATCGCGCGGTCGATCCCCGGTGCGGTCAGGGCTGCGGCGCAGCTGTTCGGATCCCGTGAGGCCGTGGTGGACGGCGACGTGCGGTTGACGTTCGCCGAACTTCTAGAACATGTTCGAATGCTGGCGCGAGTGTTCGCCGCCGGAGGTGTCCGGGCGGGCGACCGCGTGGCGATCAACTCGCCCAACACCCACCACTGGATCGTGGCCGCGGTCGGCGCCCACTACGCGGGCGCGACGCTCGTACCCGTCAACACCCGGTTCACCGGGGCCGAGACGGTCGACCTGCTGCGCCGCAGCCGCGCCCGTGCGCTGGTGGTCGCGGGCGACTTCCTCGGCACCGACCGGCTCGCCGGGATCCGCGAGGCCTCCGGGGAGGAGGGCCTGCCCGACCTCGGCACGGTCATCCGCGTCCCGGTGCCCGGCCCGCTCGCCCCGGCCGAGGGAGTCCTCGACTGGCCCGACCTGCCCGACGTCGCCGAGCGCGTGCCGCTGACCAAGGTCGAGGCGCGTGCCGACGCGGTGTCGCCGAACGACGTGAGCGACATCCTCTTCACCTCGGGCACCACGGGCCGCAGCAAGGGCGTGCAGTCCGCACACCGGCAGGCGCTCGCCGTGGCACAGGCGTGGGCCGAGTGCGGCGAGGTGACCGAGACCGACCGCTACCTCGTGGTGAACCCCTTCTTCCACAGCTTCGGCTACAAGGCCGGCATCCTCGTCAGCCTGCTCACCGGGGCGACGCTGCTACCGCAGGCCGTGTTCGACACGGGGTCGCTGCTCGACCTCGTCGAGGCGGAGCGGGTGTCGGTGCTGCCCGGCGCGCCGACGATCTTCCAGAGCCTGCTGCCCGAGGCGCCGGGCCGGGACCTCTCGTCCCTGCGGCTCGCGGTCACCGGAGCCGCCACGGTGCCGGTGACGCTCGTCGAGCGCATGCGCGACGAACTCGGCTTCCGCACCGTGCTCACCGCGTACGGGCTCACCGAGGCCGTGGTGGCCACGATGTGCAGGCCCGGCGACGACCCGGACACCGTGGCGCGCACATCGGGCCGGGCCACCGCGGGGTTCGAGGTCGCGATCGCCGGATCCGGCGAGATCCTGCTGCGCGGCCCGAACGTGATGCTCGGCTACCTCGACGACCCCGACGCCACGGCACAGGCGATCGACGCCGACGGCTGGCTGCACACGGGCGACGTCGGCGCGCTCGACGCCGACGGAAACCTGACGATCACCGACCGGCTCAAGGACATGTACATCTGCGGCGGTTTCAACGTCTACCCGGCCGAGGTCGAGCAGGCGCTCCGGCAGCTCGACGGCGTCGAGGACATCGCCGTCGTCGGCGTGCCGGACGGGCGGCTCGGCGAGGTGGGCAGGGCGTTCGTCGTCTCCGGCGGGCAGCTCACCGAGGACGACGTGCTCGCGTTCTGCCGGGAACGCCTCGCCAACTACAAGCGGCCCCGCTCGGTGGAGTTCGTACCCGAGCTGCCGCGCAACGCCTCGGGCAAGGTGCTGAAACGCCTGCTGGGTAAGGAGGACGCATGACGGACGTGGTCCGCTACGAGCGCCGCGACGGGGTGGCGCTCGTGACGATGAACCGCCCCGAGTACCGCAACGCGCAGAACTCGGCGATGACCTACGCGCTCGACGACGCGTTCACGCGCGCGGTGGACGACCCCGACGTGACGGTGATCGTCCTCGCGGGCGAGGGCAAGCACTTCTCGGCGGGCCACGACATCGGCTCTCCCGGCCGGGATGCCGACGAGTCCTTCGACCGCAGGGCGGTGGTGTGGTGGGACCACACCACCCGCGAGGGCGGCGACCGGCGGTTCGCCCGCGAGTCCGAGGTGTACCTGGGCATGTGCCGCCGGTGGCGGGAGATCCCCAAGCCGATGATCGCGTCGGTGCAGGGCGCGTGCATCGCGGGCGGGCTCATGCTCGCCTGGGTGTGCGACCTCATCGTGGCCGCCGACGACGCGTTCTTCGCCGATCCGGTGGTGCGCATGGGAATCCCCGGAGTCGAGTACTTCGCGCACCCGTGGGTGCTCGGGCCGAGGGCGGCCAAGGAGGTGTTGTTCACCGGCGAGCGCTTCGATGTCCACCAGGCGAAGGAGTGGGGCATGGTGAGCAGGGTGGTGCCGCGCGCGGAGCTGGGGCAGCGCACGCTGGAGCTGGCCGGGAAGATCGCCGCGATGCCGTCGTTTGGGCTGGCGCTGGCGAAGAAGGCGGTGAACCAGGCCGAGGACCTGATGGGCCTGCGGTCCGGAATGGACTCGGTTTTCGGCCTGCACCACTTCGCGCACGCCCACAACGCGGAGACCTCGGCCGACTCGCTCGGCGGGCAGACGGCGCGGTCGATGCGGGACGGGAACGGGACCCGCTAGTGGACCTCGACATCGACGGGGCGTCTGCGGCCTTCCGAGACGAGGTGCGGGAGTGGCTCGCCGAGCACGTGCCGCGGCCCGCACTGTCCTCGATGGACACCGCGGAGGGCTTCGCCCAGCACCGCGAGTGGGAGGCGAAGCTCGCGGACGCGCGCCTGTCCGTGGTGTCGTGGCCGCGCGAGTACACGGGCCGCGACGCGTCCCTGCTGCAGTGGCTGCTGTTCGAGGAGGAGTACTACGCGGCCGGCGCGCCCGGCCGGGTCGGACAGAACGGGATCTTCATGCTCGCCCCCACGTTGTTCGCCCACGGCACCCAGGAGCAGCGCGACCGGATCCTGCCGCCCATGGCACGCGGCGAGCAGGTGTGGGCGCAGGCGTGGTCGGAGCCAGAGGCCGGCAGCGACATCGCCGCGCTGCGCAGCCGGGCGGTGCGCACCGACGGCGGCTGGCTGGCCTCGGGCGCGAAGACGTGGAGCTCGCGGGCCGCTTTCGCCGACCGGGCCTTCGGGCTGTTCCGCAGCGATCCGGAGTCGCAGCGGCATCGCGGGCTCACCTACCTCATGTTCGACCTGCGCGCCGAGGGTGTGACGGTGCGGCCGATCCCGCAGCTCGACGGCGAGCCGGGGTTCGCGGAGATCTTCCTGGACAACGTGTTCGTGCCCGACGCCGACGTGATCGGCGAGCCCGGCGAGGGCTGGCGGGTGGCGATGACCACGGCCAACAACGAGCGCGGCCTGTCGCTGCGCAGCCCCGGCCGCTTTCTCGCCGCCGCGGACCGGCTCGTGACGCTGTGGCGGGAGCAGGGCGAACCCGCGGCCGTCGCGGAGCGGGTCGCCGACGCGTGGATCGGCGCGCGGGCCTACCAGCTCTACACGTACGGCACGGTCACCAGGCTCGCCGAGGGCGGCGGCCTCGGCCCGGAGTCCAGTGTCAACAAGCTGTTCTGGTCACACCTCGACGTCGCGCTGCACGAGACCGCGCTCGACCTGCTCGGTCCCGAGGGCGAGGTCGCCGGGCCGTGGACCGACGGCTACCTGTTCTCACTCGCGGGCCCGATCTACGGCGGCACCGACCAGATCCAGCGCAACACGATCGCCGAACGCCTGCTCGGCCTGCCGAGGGAGGCCCGATGAGATTCGCCCCCACCGCGGAGCAGAAGCAGTTCGCCGAGAGCCTGCACGACGTGCTGGCCGGAGCAGACACGCCCGCTGCCGTCCGCGAGTGGGGCGAGGGCAGACATGAGCCCGGCCTCAAGATCTGGCGCGACCTGGCCGACCTCGGCGTGCCCGCACTGCTCGTGCCTGAGCGCGACGGCGGGCTCGGTGCCTCGGCCGCCGACCTGGTGGTGGCGTTCGAGGTGCTCGGCTACCACGCCGTGCCGGGGCCGCTCGTCGAGTCGGTCGCGGTGGCGCCGCGCCTCGCGCCGCGGGAGTCGCTGCCCGCGCTCGCCTCCGGCGAACTGCTCGCCACCGTGGCCTCGCCGCCGCTCGTGCCGTACGCGCTCGACGCCGATGTCGCGGGGCTCGTGCTGCGCGTGCGCGACGGCGGCGTGGAGCGGGCCCGCAGCGTGGCGGGACCCGTGCGGTCGGTGGACGCCGCCCGGCGGCTGTTCCGGGTGCGAGCTGGCGAGGCGCTCGGAGACGCACCCGGGGAGGCGTTCGAGCTGGGCCTGCTCGCCGTGTCCGCGCAGCTCGCCGGCGCCGGGCGGTGGCTGCTGGAGCAGGCGAGCGCGTACGCCAGGCAGCGCGAACAGTACGGCAGGGCCATCGGCTCGTTCCAGGCCGTGAAACACCTGCTCGCCGACGTGGCGACGCGGCTGGAGCTCGCGCGGCCGCTCGTGCACGGCGCCGCGGTCACCATGACCGCGTGCGACGTGTCCGCCGCCAAGGTCGCAGCGGGCGAGGCCGCCTACCTTGCCGCCCGCACGGCACTGCAGGTGCACGGCGCCATCGGCTACACCGCCGAGCACGACCTGGGCCTGTGGCTCACCCGGGTGCGGGCGCTGACCGGGGCGTGGGGCGGGGCGGCCTGGCATCGGGCGCGCGTGCTCGCCGGGCTGGATGTGCGCGATGGATGAGACGACGGCGCTGCGGGAGGCCGTGCGCGGACTGCTCGCCAAACGCTCCGAGCCGAGGACGGCCGTGGAGACCCGGCTCGGCTACGACCACGAGCTGTGGTCGGTACTGGCCGGCCAGATCGGCGTCGCGGCACTGGCCGTGCCCGAGCGCTACGGCGGCGTCGGCGCGACGCTCGCCGAGTCGTGCGTCGTGCTCCACGAGCTCGGCCGCACATTGACACCGTGCCCGCTGTTCGGCTCCGCCGTGCTCGCGGCACAGGCGCTGCTCGCGACGGGCGACACCGACGCGTGCGCGCGGCTGCTGCCCGGCATCGCGGAGGGCAGCCGCATCGCCGCGCTCGCCTGGAGCGGGCCGGAGGGCAACTGGTCTCCCGAACAGCCCGCCGTGCAGGCCGACGGCTCCACCCTCACCGGAACGGCCTCCTACGTGCTCGACGGGGATCTCGCCGACGTGCTGCTCGTCGCAGCCCGCACGGGCGAGGGAACCGGACTGTTCGAGGTGGACACCGCCGCCGCCGGGGTGCGGCGTGAGCACACCCCGTCGCTGGACCCCGCCCGCAGGCTTGCCACCGTGGACCTCGCCGGAGTGCCAGCCCGCCGCCTTGACCGGGGTGACTACACGCCGTGCCTGCGACACGTCCGGGATGTCGCTCTCGTCGCGCTCGCCGCGGAACAGGCCGGGGCGGCGGAGCGGGCGCTCGAGGCCACCGTCGAGTACAGCCTGCAACGGCACCAGTTCGGCAGGCCCATCGGCGGGTTCCAGGCGCTCAAGCACCGCATGGCAGACGCGTTCGTCCGGTTGGAGGAGGCGCGGTCGGCCGTGCACGCGGCCGTGCGCTCCGCCGTCGACGACGCCGCGGAGCTGCCGCTCGACGCCGCGGTCGCGAAGGTCGTCTGTTCGGAGGCCCTGCGGCACATCGCCGCCGAGATGATCCAGTTGCACGGCGGCATCGCCATCACCTGGGAGCACGACGCGCACCTGTATTTCCGGAGGGCGCACGGCAGCGCGCGGCTTTTCGGCGATCCCGATGCGCACGTCGCGGCGCTCGCGGTTTGCGGCGTTCCGGGTGGCGGTGTGTGATGCTGGCGGAATGACCGACGAGCTGACGCCCGTGGCGGGCCCTGGAGAACCCGAGGGGCTGGCCGGCGTCCTGAGCAAGATCGCCCGGTCGCTCGAGCCGGAACCCGACGTCGAGCGCACCGTCGAGCAGATCGTGGCGGCAACGGCACTGACCGTGCCCGGGGCGGAGCAGGCAGGGATCTCCTTCGTCGAACGCGGCGAGATGCGGTCCGTGGCACCCTCCAACGACCTGGTCGCCAAGCTCGACCAGTGGCAGCACGAGTTGCGTGAGGGGCCGTGCGTCGACGCGATCCTCGACGGCCCCGTCTACCGCACCGGCGACCTCGTGCGGGACGACCGCTGGCCGAGGTTCGCCGAGCGCGCCACGGGCGCAGGCATCCGTTCGATGCTGTGCTTCCGTCTCTTCACCAGCAAGACGGTGATCGGAGCGCTGAACCTGTACTCGTCGGTGCCGGGCGCGTTCGACGCGGAGGCCGAGCGTGTCGGCGAGCTGTTCGCCGCGCACGCCGCGATCGCGCTCGCCGGGTCGCGCGGGCTCGAACAGCTGCAGAACGCCCTGCGCACGCGCGACGTCATCGGCATGGCCAAGGGCATCCTCATGCAGCGCCACGGCGTGGGCCCCGACCGCGCGTTCGAGCTGCTCGTCCAGGCCTCACAGCACGCGAACATCAAACTCCGCGACGCCGCCGAATGGCTGGTCAACGAAAGCTCCAGCGGCCGCTGACCCGTTCCCGCAACTGCAGCCTCAGCCGCAGCGAAGGTCACCTTCACCGCGTGGAATCAGGCGTAGCGGCGCGCAGTGTCTCCGCTTGGGCGGCGGTGGGAGACGGGTGAACGCAGGCATGGTGGCCTTCACTGCGTTGAACGCAGGCATGGTGGCCTTCACTGCGGGTGCCGGTGCTGAACCTCAGCCTCGGTCGGGGCTCAGGTGGGCGCTCACGGGCACTACGAGCGGGGTGCCCGCGACCGGGTCTGGCAGCACCTTCGCGTCGAGGTCGAACACGTCGGACAGCAGCTGCTCGGACAGCACCTCCGAGGGCGGGCCCTGCGCGACGATCCGGCCCTCCCGCATGGCCACGAGCGTGTCGGCGTAGCGCGCCGCGAGGTTGAGGTCGTGCAGCACCATGACCACCGTGGTGCCGCGCTCGGTGTGCAGCCGGTGCACGAGGTCGAGCACGTCCACCTGGTGGGCCAGGTCGAGGTAGGTGATCGGCTCGTCGAGCAGCAGCAGCGAGGTGTCCTGCGCGAGCGTCATCGAGATCCACGCGCGCTGGCGCTGCCCACCGGAAAGCTCGTCGACCACGCGCTCCGCGTGGACGTCCATGCCCGTCAGCGACAGCGCGCGCGACACGGCCTCCTCGTCTCCGGCCGACCACTGCCGGTACCACCGCTGGTGCGGCTGGCGGCCTCGCGACACCAGGTCGGCGACGGTGAGCCCCTCGGGCGCGCTCGGCGCCTGTGGCAGCAGCCCGACGACCGTCGCGACCTCCTTGGTCGGCAGCCGGTCGATGCGCTTGCCGTCGAGCAGCACGGCACCCGAGCGCGGCGCGAGCAGCCTGCCCAGTGCGCGCAGCAGCGTGGACTTGCCGCAGCCGTTGGGCCCGATGATCACCGTGATGGAGCCGTCGACCACGTCGAGGTCGAGATCGTCGACCACCACGCGGTCGCCGTAGCCGAGCCGAACTCCCTCGGCCCGTAGCCGTACCTCGGTCACGCGCGAACCCCTTTGCGAGAGCGGACGAACAGGTAGATCAGGTACGGCGCGCCGAGCACCGAGGTCAGCACGCCGACGGGCAGGTCGGGGGCGAACGTCCGCAGCGCGAGGTCGGCTCCGACGGTGAGCAGCGCGCCCAGCACCATCGAGCCGACGAGCGGCGGGCGAGGGGTGCGGGCCAGCCGCAGGGCGATCTGCGGGCTCGCCAGCGCGACGAACGTGATCGGGCCGGCCGCGGCGGTCGCCACGGCGGCGAGCCCCGCGGCGAGCAGCAGCAGCGTGCCCCGCGCGGCGTCCACGCGGATGCCGAGCCCGCGTGCCGTGTCGTCGCCGAACTGCAGGCCGCCCATCGTGTGCGCGCAGACGAGCGTCGCCGGGACGAGCACGGCGAGCGCGATCGCGACGGGGCCGATGGACTCCCAGCCGACGCCGGCGAGGTTGCCGACGAGCCACGTCGTCGCGCGCGTGGCGTCGTCGACGTCGCCGACCGTGAGCAACCAGTACACGGCGTTGTAGCCGATCGCGGACAGACCGATGCCGATGAGCACCATGCGGTGGCCGTCGATGCCGCGCCGCCACGACAGCGCGTAGAGCAGCAGCCCGGCCACCAGCCCCGCCCCGAGGGCTGCGAGCGGCACGCCCAGCTCGGCCACCACGCCGCTGACCTGCCCCCGGGTCCCGCCCGCGACGATCAGCGCGACCGCGCCGACGCCCGCACCCCACGTGATGCCGAGGATGTCGGGGCTGGCCAGCGGGTTGCGCGCGATCGTCTGGAAGACCGCGCCCGCGAGCCCGAAGGCCGCGCCGACGAGCACGCCGGCGAGCGTGCGCGGCAGCCGCAGGTCGAAGATGATCCCGTTCTCGCGGCGGTCGCCACCGCCGAGCAACGTGCGCAGCACGTCGAGGACCTCGAGGTGCGCGCTGCCCTTGCCGATGTTGAGCGCCGCGACCAGGACGAGCAGCGCGGCGCCGGCCAAGGGCACGAGCACGATCCTCGGCCGGAACGTCCAGGCGAGCGGGCCCAGCCGCAGCGCCTTGCGGCCGGGCGCCGCCGCGACATCATGGACGACGTCATGAACGGTTTTCACAGTCGTGCCAGGCCTTTCCTCCGCACCAGCGCGATGAACATCGGCGCGCCCACGATCGCGAGCATGATGCCCACCTCGAGGCTGTCGCCGGTGAGGACCCGTCCGAGGACGTCGGCGGTGAGCACGAGGATCGCCCCGATGAGGCCCGCGAACGGCACCAGCCAGCGGTAGTCGGGGCCGGTGATCGCCCTGGCCACATGCGGCACGATCAGCCCGACGAACGCGATCGGTCCGCATGCCGACACGGCAGCGCCCACCAGCAGCGTGATGGCGAGGACACCGAGGATGCGGGTCCGGCGGATGTCGCGGCCCAGCGCCGTCGCCACGTCGTCACCCAGCGAGAGCGCGTTGAGCCCCGGAGTGTTGGCGAGCGCGAGCAGCACGCCCACCAGCAGGAACGGCGCGATCTGCCCTGCCACGGCGAAGTCCCGGCCCGCGATCGAGCCGACGTGCCAGAACCGGTATGTCTCCATGCCCTGCCGGTCGCCGAGCACGATCGCCGAGATGAGGCCGTAGAGCAGGGCGCTCACCGCGGCGCCCGCGAGTGCGAGCGTCACCGGCGTCGAGCCGCGTCCGCCGGTCGCGCCGAGCAGGAACACCACCACCGCGGCGAGCAGCGCACCCGCGAAGCCGAACCAGATGAGGCCGTGGATGCCCTGGATGCCGAACACCACCGCGGCGAGCACGATCGCGAACGCCGCGCCCTGGTTGACGCCGAGCAGGCCGGGATCGGCGATGGGGTTGCGCGTGTGGCCCTGCATGAGTGCTCCGCCGACGCCGAGCGCGATCCCGGCGAGGATGCCGATCAGCGTGCGCGGGCCGCGCAGGGACCGGACGATGATGTCGTACTCGGATCCGGTTGGACTGGTGAGCGCGTGCCACACCGCGTCGAGCGGCACGGGGTGCGCCCCGAAGACGAAGCTCAGCGCGGACACCACGGCGAGCAGCACGACGAGCACGGCCAGTCCGGCGATCCGGCGCCTTCGGGTGCGACCGCCGCCGTCGCGCACGGTGGCGGGCCGTGTCGCGAGGGGCGTTGCCATGACGGCTCCTTGTCATCCACGTTACGAAGTCTTTTGCCCGGCGCCTCTGTCATCTATGGTCCAGTGGCCGTTAGGAGAGCCTAACCGAACGTGAAAGGTGTCCGATGATTCGCCTGTCCCGACCGTGGCGCGCCGCCTTCGTCGCCGGCGCAGCCGCCTGCCTCGCGCTGACGGCGTGCTCACCCAGCAACGAGGAGCCTTCCGAGCAGGGCGCGCAGTCCGCCGAGCAGGGCGGCTTCCCGCGCACCGTCAAGCACGCCATGGGCGAGGCGACGATCGAGGGCCGGCCGCAGACCGTCGCGGCGCTCGACTCCAGCTACGTCGATGCCGCACTTGCACTGGAGACGAAGGTCGTCGCGTACACCAAGTACCCGTCCTACGACGCACTGCCGGACTACCTCGGGGACGACGCTCAGTACGGCAAGGACGCGAAGATGATCGGTGAGCTGTCGAGCCCCGATGTCGAGCAGCTCTACGACATCGCGCCGGACCTCATCGTCTCGGCCAAGATCCGGCACGAGGAGATCTACAACGAACTGTCCAATGTGGCGACGACGATCTTCAGCGAGACCACGGGCGCCACGTGGAAGGACAACATCCGCCTGCTGGCGAAGGCACTCGGCAAGGAGGCGCTCGCCGAGCAGAAGATCGGCGCCTACGAGGACCGCGCGAAGCAGATCGGCGACGCCATCAAGGCCAAGCTCGGCCGCACGCCGACGTACTCGCTCGTGCGCTTCATCGAGGGCGAGCCCACGGTGCGCCTCTACGGCAGCGAGTCCTTCCCCGGCATCGTGATGTCGGACGTCGGCCTCGCGCGGCCGAAGGGCCAGCCGGACGCGGAGGGGCAGATCGCGACCGACCTCAGCCAGGAGAACATCGGTCAGCTCGACGCCGACAACGTCTACGTCTCCTCCTACGCCGACGCGACGCAGGAGGCGGCCGACCCGAAGGCGCAGTTCCAGTCGAACCCGCTGTGGGGCACGCTGAAGGGCAAGATCGCCGACGTCAACGACGACACGTGGTACACGTCGGTGAGCCTGCAGGGCGCCCACGCCATGCTCGACGACATCGCGAAGCAGTACGGGGTCGACCCGGCCAGGGCCTGATCCCCACCTACCCCTTCTGCAGTGAAGGCCACCCTGCCTGCGTTCAACGCAGTGATGGTGGCCTTCACTGCAGCCGGCTACCGCGCGTTGAAGGTGTCCGGGTCGGGGCCGGTCCGCTCGCCGCGGTCGAGCCTGTCCAGCGCGGCGACGTCGCCGTCGTCGAGCGAGAAGCCGAACAGGTCGAGGTTCTCGCGCATGCGTGACGGCGTCACCGATTTCGGGATGATCACGTTGCCGAGCTGGAGGTGCCAGCGCAGCACGACCTGCGCGGGCGTGCGGCCGTGCTTCTCGGCCAGCGCCGTCACCACCGGGTCGGTGAGCAGGTCGCCGCCCTTGGCGAGCGGGCTCCACGCCTCGGTGACGATCCCGTGCTCGGCGTCGTAGGCGCTCGCCTCACGCTGCCGCAGGTACGGGTGCAGCTCGATCTGGTTCACCGAGGGCACCACGTCGGACTCGCGGGCGAGCCGCTCGAGGTGGTGCGGCTGGAAGTTCGACACGCCGATGGCCTTGGCCCTGCCCTCGGCGTGGATCTTCTCGAACGCGCGCCACGTGTCGACGTAGCGGTCGAACTCCGGTACCGGCCAGTGGATCAGGTACAGGTCGACGTAGTCCGTGCCGAGCTCGCGCAGGCTGTTGTCGAACGCGCGCAGCGTCTCCTCGTACCCCTGGTCGCTGTTCCACAGCTTCGTGGTGATGAACAGCTCCTCGCGGGAGACACCCGACTCGGCCACCGCCTTCCCGACGCCCGCCTCGTTGCGGTAGGCAGCCGCGGTGTCGATGCTGCGGTACCCGGCCTCCAGAGCGGAGGTCACGGCCGCCGCCGTCTCGTCGACGGGCACCTGGAAGACGCCGAAGCCGACCTGTGGCATCCGGACACCGTTGTTGAGGGTCACTGCGGGGACGTCGGTCATCGCTCGTCAGCTCCTTTCGATCACACGCTCGCCTTCGAGTGTCCCGGAGCCTGCCCGCGGGGTCAGCACGGGTCTGGGTGACGCGCGTTGCGCCGCCTGCGCCCGGCGCCGGTCGGCGAGCCGGTGCACGATCCCCGTGGCCACCGCTGCGGACAGCAGCACCGCCGCGCTGGCGAGGAGCAGGCCGGGCCAGTCGCCGAGCCCGGGACCACCCGGCTCCCTCGCGGCCCCGGCGACGACGATCGCGGTCGCCGCGAGGAGCGACACCAGTGCGGCGACGGCACGGCCAGGCCGGTAGCCGTAGCCGGCGAGCCCGCGCTGCAGCCAGCTCCACAGCCGGACCACGAAGCCGAACAGCAACAGGTCGTCCGCCAGTGCGGCGTAGCGGTACTGGTGTTTGCGGGCGAGCACCGTGCGCGCCCTGCTCTCCTCACCGCTCGTGCGCAGTGCCGCCGCGAGCTGGTCATAGGGGCCGGACTGGTGGAACGCCATCGCGCGGCGCAGCAGGCCTGCGCCCTCGTCGCCGCGCAGCGTGTCCGGCACGCTGATCATGTCGTACCGGAAGTCGACCAGGCCGATGCCCGCCGTGGCCTGCCACAGCGTCGGCGCGGCGCTGAGCAGCCGGCAACGCGCGCGGCGCAGGTTGACCGTGCCGGTGCGGATCTCGGCCGGCCACAGGACGAACTCGGAGCCCGTGCTGCCGCACGCGTCGAAGGCGACCCACGGCGCGGTGCCGACGTCGAGCACCGCGCCCGTGAGATCGGCCCGCCTCGTTACGGCCGCGCCGTCGATGGTCACGCCGCCGTCCGCGCTGAAGGGCCGGTCCTCGAGGGCCGTGAGGAGCAGATCGCCGCCGACCCGGGCCGAGCGCAGGTCCACCGACCAGTGGGCGTGCCGCGGATCGGTGAGCAGCGTGCCGCTGAGGTCAAGGTCGCCGCCCGTCGTGAATCCCGGCAGCCGCGCCGTGCCCGCGATCCGCGCGCCGGTGAGCTGGAGGTCTCCGGACACCCTGCCGCGCGCGGCAGACAGCACGTCGTGACCGGGGGCGACGAGGATCGCGCCGGGCAGCCTGGCCTCGCCCGCCACGCACGCGCCCGTGGCGCGCGCCTGCCCGAGCACGGCGAGCCGCGGCGCGTCGACGTCGCCGCCGACGTGGAGCCTGCACGCCTCGACGATGGGCTCGTCGGGCCTGCCCTTGCCCAGGCGGGTGTGGCGCAGGAGCAGGTCACCGCCCACGTGCGCGCCGGTCAGCGAGAGCGTGCCGCCGATGCGGGCGGCGGAGGCGTCGAGGTCGCCGCCGGTGCGCAGCCCGCAGAGGCCTACCTCTCCGATGACGTCCAGCCGCTGTGCCGAGACCGAGCCGGTGACCGTGAGCCGGTCGGCACGCAAGGCTTGGGCGTCCGGGTGCTGGAGGCGGCTGCCGGTCAGCACCAGCGAACCGCCCACCCAGGCGTCGGTGAGGTCCACCGCCGCGTCGTCGAGGCCATCCGCGGCGACCTCGCAGCCGAGCAGGCGGATGTCGCCGCGCACGCGCGCGTTGCGGGCACGCAGCCCGGGCAGCGAACAGTGCTCGAAGGCAAGGCCGGGCAGCTCCGCGTCGCGCAGGTCCGGCGGCTCATCGAACCGGCAGCGCGTGAACCGCAGCAGGTGGGCGAGCCGGCACGCCCGCAGGTCGAGCGCGCCGGTGACGTGGGCGTCGCGGATCTCCACGACGGGCGTGCCGTCGCCGACGGAGCGCACGCGGCAGCGGACCTCGGCGGCGGCCACCTCCGACCGCGTCGGGGGACCGGGCGCGGTACCCGGCTCGAACGGCATGCGCCACCCCCTCCGCTCGTGACTCCCTCCCTCAAGGGGACCTCACGGTGCGACGGGCCGCAAGCGCGCTGGGTAACCGTGAATGAACGGCGGAAGGTGGGGAAACCCCCGGGGCATGAGTGCGAAGCGGACCAAAGCGGGCGGCGAGTACGGCCAGCGGGCGCACCGCCCCGGCGAGATCCCGGCGCGCGGCTGGTGGCAGGTACTGCGCAGGGGCATGAAGGAGGGCAAAGAGGACAACCTCTCGGTCCTCGCGGCGGGGGTGGCCTTCTTCGGGTTCCTCGCGTTGTTCCCCGCACTGATCGCCGCGCTCACCCTTTACGGCCTCGTGGCGGACCCGCAGCAGATCGCGGACCAGACGCGGCGGATCACCGACGCGCTGCCGGGCTCGGCGGGGCAGTTGATCGGTGAGCAGCTCACCGCGGCGGCGAACGCGGGCGGAGGAGCCCTCACCATCGGGCTCGTGATCGCGCTGCTCGCGGCGCTGTGGAGTGCGTCGAGCGGCGTGAGCAACCTGATGACCGCCGTCAACGTGGCCTACGGCGAGGAGGAGACACGCGGCTTCGTCAAACTGCGCGCGATCGCGCTCGTGCTCACGCTCGGCGTGATCGCCTTCGCGCTGCTGACGCTCGCGCTGGTGGCCGTGGTGCCCGCCGTGTTCAGCGCGCTGGACCTCGGCCTGGCCGGCCGCATCGGTGGTGAGGTGGTGCGCTGGCTCCTGCTCATCGGGCTGTTCACGGTCTCGCTGGCCGTGCTGTACCGCATCGCGCCGGACCGGGCGGCGCCGCGCTGGCGCTGGGTGAGCACCGGCGCGGGGCTGGCGACCGTGCTGTGGATCGTCGCGAGCGTCGGCTTCAGCCTCTACATCAGCTTCTTCGGCAACTACAACAAGACCTACGGCGCGCTGGCCGGTGTGGTGGTGCTGATGCTGTGGCTCTATCTCACCAGTTACCTCGTGCTGCTCGGCGCGGAGATCAACGCCGAGGCCGAGCGGCAGACCGCCGTCGACACCACCACCGGCGACCCGCTGCCGGCCGGTGAGCGGGACGCCGTCAGCGCCGACACCCAGGCCCGCGAGGCCAGGGGGCGGGGCCGGGTGGCGCAGCCAACCGGACCGAGGCCGCACGGAGCCTGATGCCCCCGCGAGTCGTGCGTTCGGGCTCGCGATTCGTGCGCTGACCGCCGGATCGCTTGGGGACGAGCAGGGAGCAAGGGAGCTTTACTCCCGGAAAACGGTAGTAAAGCTCCCTTGCTCCCTTCGTCGTCGCCGGCCGGACACGTGATGCTGAACGACAGACGACACCAGGGTTTTCAGCAGGTGAACTATAATCGGCCGAATTCTGTCCGCTCGAGCCCGGGATTTGCTGCTGTGCCAAAAGATTCGCACCCGCCGTCGTTGCACTGGCGAGGAGAGCCGACCCGCGGTGAGGCCGAGGCCGTCCTCGCGGCGCTCGAACCCGTGACCGCGAGCAGGTACGAACTGTCAGTGGGTCCCCGGCGCGTGCGTACGGTGACCTACCTTGACACCGTGGACTGGCGGCTGCGCGGCAAGGGCCTCGTGGCGAGTCACGAACGGGCGTCAGGCCCCGGCACGTTGACGATCGAGAGCGACGGCGTCTCTGGAACGACGCGCCTGACCGAACTGCCGCAGTGGCCTGCTCGCGTCGAGCAACTGCCCGAAGGCGAGGCACGCGACGGCATGGCCTCGGCCATGTGGGTGCGCGCGGTCGGACCCGTTCTGCGCAGCCGCGCCGTCACTCGCGAGGTCGCGGTGCTCGACGACGAGGGCAAGACCGTTGTGCGGCTCGACTGGGCCGAGGTGACCGGCATCGACCCCGTCGCCACACCGCCGCTCGTGCGAGTCTCCCTGTGGCCCGTGCTCGGCTACGGCCGCGACGCCAAGCGCGCGCGGAAGGCGTTGCGCGCCGCCGAAGGGTTCGCGGACGTCGACGGTGACCTCTACGACGGCCTGCTGACCGCCGCGGGCATCGTGCCCGAGGAGGCGGCCGCACCCGCGATCACGCGCGAGATGCCCGCTGACGTCGCGATCGCCACCGCGTTGCACGGCTTCGCCGGGGTGATCGCGGTGAACGTCAACGGCGTGCTCGACGACATCGACACCGAGTTCCTGCACGACCTGCGCGTCGCCGTGCGCAGGACGCGGTCACTGCTCAAGCTCGCGGGTGACGTGCTGCCGCCCCGCCTCGTCGCCCGCTACGAGCCCGACTTCAAGTGGCTCGGCGACATCACCACGCCCACGCGCGATCTCGACGTCTACCTGCTGGAGTTCGACGCGCTGACGGCCATGCTCGTCGCGGGAGAGCCGGACGACCTCGCGCCGTTCGGCGAACTCCTGCGAGCGGAACGGGAGAAGGCGCGGCGAACGCTCGCACGGGCCCTGCGCTCACAGCGGTTCACCCGGCTGATCGAGGGCTGGCAGGCGGCGCTCGCGGAGATCATCGACCGGGAGCGCTCCGAAGCTGAGCTCTCGGCGGAAGCCCTTGCGGGGCAACGAGTTCGGCGCATGGTGAAGAAGGTCGTCCGGCGCGCGAGGTCGATCACGCCGGAATCGCCCTCCGAGTCGGTGCACGACCTGCGCAAGCGCTGCAAGGAGCTGCGATACCTCCTCGAGGTGGTCAAGCCGGTGTGCGACGAGGCCGCCCACCGCGCGGTGATCAAGGACCTCAAGAAGGTGCAGGACATCCTTGGGGCGTTCCAGGACGGCGAGGTGCAGAGCGAATCGCTGCGGGGCTTCGCCGAGCGCCTGCAGGCAGGAAACCGCCGCCCGCCCGCGGCGACACTGCTCGCGATGGGGGAGCTGTCGGCGGGCTTCGTCGACATGCAACTGCGCGCGCGGCACGACCTGACGGAGGCGCTGGAACGCTTCCTCGGCCCCGCCACCCACGAGCGCATCAAGGCGCTGCTGCCGTGAAGGTCGTCGCCTCGTACAACGTGAAAGGCGGGGTGGGCAAGACGACCGCGGCCGTCAACCTCGCCTACCTCGCGTCGGCACGAGGCAGGCGCACGCTCATCTGGGACCTCGACCCGCAGGGCGCGGCGACGTACCTGTTCCGCGTCAAGCCGAAGGTCAAGGGTGGCAGCGCGAAGCTCGTAGGCGGCGCGCGGCCGGTCGAGGCCGCGCTGAAGGGCACCGACTTCCACGGTCTCGACCTGCTGCCCGCCGACTTCACCTACCGCAACATGGACCTCGACCTCGCGCGATCGCACCACAAGGCCGGCAAGGCCGCCCGTGCGCTGGCGCGCCTGCTGCGTGACCTGCCGGACGACTACGACGTCGTGTTCCTCGACACGCCGCCGAGCTTGTCGCTTGTGTCGGAGAACGTTTTGCGCGCGGCCGATCTCGTGCTGGTGCCGATCATCCCGACGGTCCTGGCCCTGCGCACGTTCGACCAGCTCGCGGAGTTCGTCGACGCGCTCGACCGCGACCGGCCCCGCCTGCGCGCGTTCTTCTCGATGGCCGACCGGCGCAAGGCGCTGCACCGCGAGATCATCGCGGACCTGCCTCGACGGCGGGAGGGCGTCAGCCCGACGGCGATCCCCGCGCTGTCGGTGATCGAGCAGATGGCGGTGCGGCGTGCGCCGTTGCCCGCCTACGCGCCGAACAGCCCGGCCGCCCGTGCGTTCGAGTCGCTGTGGAGCGAGATCGCGGAGCTGCTGCCAGCCTAAACTGGTGCGGTGACCGATGAGGGCGAGTTGCTCGCCGGGCGGTACCGGCTGCTGTCGCGGATCGGCCGTGGCGGCATGGGAGTGGTCTGGCACGCCCGCGACGAACGCCTCGACCGCGAGGTTGCCGTCAAGGAGTTGCTGCTCGACACCGGCGACAGCGCTCAGGCCGCTGAGCAGGCCATGCGCCGCGCCACGCGCGAGGGCCGGGTCGCGGCGAGGCTGCGGCATCCCCACGCGATCATGGTCCACGACGTCGTCGAGCATGCGGGAAAACCGTGCCTGATCATGGAGTTCCTGCCGTCGAAGAGCCTCGCGACGGTGCTCGCCGAGCGCGGTCCGCTCCCGGCCGGCGAGGTCGCGCGAATCGGTGAGCAGGTGGCCTCCGCGCTGGCCGCCGCGCACGCGGAGGGCATCGTGCACCGGGACGTCAAGCCCGGCAATGTCTTGCTGGCCGACGACGGCACCGCCAAGATCGCCGACTTCGGCATCTCGCGCGCGGTGGGCGAGGCGACGGTGACCGGTGCCGGGCTCATCGCGGGCACGCCTGCGTACCTTTCGCCCGAGGTGGCCGCCGGCGGTGAGGCTTCGCCCGCCTCGGACGTGTTCTCCCTGGGGGCCACCCTCTATGCGGCGGTGGAAGGGGCGCCGCCGTTCGGTGACGACGAGAACCCGATCGCGTTGCTACGGCGGGTCGCGAGTGGTGAGCTCGTGGCGCCCCGGCGGGCGGGGCCGTTGACCGATGTGCTACTGCGGTTGCTGGCCGGGGAGGCCGGTGAGCGGCCGACAATGGTGCGGGCGCGGGAGGCCCTCACCGCGGTGTCGGAGGGCCGGCCCGTTGAGCTGCCACCGCCTCGTCGTCCGACGCTGTTGTCGCCGGCGCCCCGAGTGCGCAGGCGCACCGTCGTGGTCGGCATCGGCACCGCGGCCTTGCTCATTGCCGGGGTGTTGATCGGGGTGTTGATCAGTTCGCCGGGGGAGCCGTCGGCGGAGGGTGATCAGCCGCCGGTGATCGGCTCGACGTCCGAACGTCCTGATTCTGGTTGTGTCGCACGGTACGCCGTGACCAACTCTTGGCCAGGTGGATATCAGGGTGAGGTGATCGTGCGCAACGACGGTGAGGAGCGGCTGACGGGCTGGGTCGTTCGCTGGAAGCTTCCTGCGGGGCACACGGTGGATGAGGTGTGGAACGGTTCGTTGTCCCGCGCGGGTTCCACGGTGACTGTGCGCAGTGCTGATTGGAATTCCGTTGTGCGCGTGGGTGATTCGGTGAGCTTCGGCTTCCTCGGGGCGGTTGAGGCGGGCGAGGGAGCTGTGCCTGAGCTGGTTTGCTTGCCTGACTAGGGTTTCCTTTTTCGAAGGCGTCCTTCGCTCCACGGTCCGCTCACGTTGACTGTCCACTAGCGACAGTCTTGCGCGGAACGTGGCAGGCCCGCCGGATTCACCCGATCGGCTCCAGGTAGTGCTCTACCCGAGCTGGTAGTCTGGGCGCATGGGGGAAATCGAACGAATACTTCAGCTTGAACGGCAGCGGGCGAGACTCGAAGCCTTGCAGTACCAAGCCATCGCCATCATGGCCGAGGGTCGTGACGACGTTGCGGAGGAGCTCGCCCTCGCGTTGGCCGTCACTGTCCACAAGGCACGGAGAATGGTCGAGCTGGCTACCACGATCACCAGACGGCTGCCGCTCACCTTAGCCGCTATGAAACGTGGGGAGATCGACTCCGTGAAGGCCGCTGCCGTCGCGGAGCCGGCGGCGTGGCTCACCGACGACAAGGCTCGGCAGGTCGATCTCCTTGTCGCTGAACGGATCGAGGGCAAGAACGCCGGGCAGTTGCGGCGGGCCGTGGGGCGTCTGGTGCATCGCGTCGACCCTGATGGTGCCGCTGCGCGGGCCGAGGCTCGGCGACGGGAACGCAAGGTCGAGCTGTTGCCTGGGTGCGACAGCATGTCCAGGCTCGTCGCCGATCTGCCCGCCGAGGTGGCCTCGGCCGCTTATGGGCGGGTGGATCGGCTCGCTCGGCAGCTTCGCGGCGGGGACGAGAGCCGTACCCTCGACCAGCTTCGCGCTGACGTGCTTGCCGATCTGGTTCTCGGTACGCCCGGCGAGGGTGGGGCGAAGGCGGAGATCTTCGTGTATCTCGACGCCAGGACGCTCGCCGGAGCCGACGACCAGCCTGCCGAACTCGCCGGGTACGGGCCGATTCCCGCGTGGCTGGCGCGGCAGATCGCCCATGACCCCGGCTCCACCTGGCGCCGTATCGTCATCGACCCGCTCGACGGACGGCCGATCGACGTGGGGCGGCAACGCTACCGGCCGCCCGCGGTCACCGACCGGTACGTGCGGGTGCGGGATCGGGAATGCCGGTTCCCGGGCTGTCACCGTCCCGCGCAGCTCGGCGACAACGACCACCACACACCCTGGGGCCACCACGGCCACACCGACACCGGCCAGCTCGTCAACTACTGCCGCCGACATCATCGCTTGAAGGACAAACCCGGCTGGCACTACGAACTCGCGACCGACACCGGCACGCTGACCGTCACCACGCCGGGCGGGCGGCGATATCGCAGCGCGCCGCGTGCGGTGTTCGATCATGCCCCGATAGGGTGATCGTCGAGGGGGCGCCGGACGCATACTAGGAGAGCGCATGTCGCAGAACGATCCCGATCGCGTGCCAGAGGGTGTCGACCTCGACCGCCCGAATCCCGCGCGGATCTACGACTGGTATCTCGGGGGTACCACCAACTGGGCCATCGACCGTGAGTTCGGGGCGAAGGCCGTCGAAACGTTCCCGATGGTGCGGACGTTGGCGAGAGTGGGCCGGGAGTTTCTCGGCCGGGGAGTGCAGTTCATCGCGAAGCAGGGCGTCACCCAGTTCCTCGATCTGGGCTCCGGAGTGCCGACGGTGGGCAACGTGCACGAGATCGCCGACTCGGTGAACGCGGACAGCCGGTGTGTCTACGTCGACAACGAGCCCGTCGCGGTCGCGCACTCGCGCGTTCTGCTGGAGCGCGAGGGCGACCCGACGCGGCATGCGGTGCTGCACGGCGACCTGCGGAAGGTCGAGGACATCTGGGAGCGCGCTATGGACACGGGCGTGCTCAACCCGACGCAGCCGATCGGACTGATCATGTCCGGGGTGCTGTACTTCTTCGGGCCCGACGACGACCCGCACGGCATCGTGGCGCGGTATCGCGATCTGCTGCCCTCCGGCTCGTACCTGCTGGCCTCCCACATGACGGTGGACGGTGTGCCGGAGGAGGGCGAGGTGAAGCGCGAGGAGGTCCGCAAGCAGTACGAGCGGTCCAGCTCGCAGCTGTTCGTCCGCAGCAAGGCGGAGGTCACGCGCTTCTTCGACGGCTTCGAGCTGGTCGAACCCGGTGTGGTGTGGATCCCGGAGTGGCGGCCGGACGAGCGGCCCTCGCCGGCGACCGAGGAGTACCGGAACAACCCGGCCGCGAGCAGCGCGTTCGCCGCTCTGGGCAAGAAGGCCTGAGTCCGATGCCTACTGGGCTCGTCGGGAGAGGGCTCGCCACCGCGTCCCGCCCGGCTTAGACTTCGACACCTACGCGTCTCTCCGGGAACACGGGTCGCGCGCGAGTGCAGCCGGGAGGTGATGCGCGTGTCTTCCTCACCCGCCGAACCGCCCTCCCCGGAAGCCGCACACGTGCGGTTGCTCCTCGTCGAGGACCACTCCATGGTGGCCATGGCGCTGGGCTCGGCCTTCGAGTCCGTCGACGACATCGAGCTCGTCGGCCACGTGGCGTCCATCAAGCAGGCGGTCGCCGCGACCGAGCGCGAGCGTCCCGACGTGGTGCTGCTCGATCGCAGGCTGCCGGACGGCGACGGGATCGACGCGATCGCCACCCTGCGTGACCGGTCCCCGGACAGCCGGGTGCTGGTTTTCACCGGTGTCGCCGACCGGCAGGTCGCGGACCGCGTCGCCGAGGCGGGGGGCGCCGGGCTGTTGCTGAAAGCCGGGCTGCTGGAGGACCTCCTCGACACGATTCGGCGGGTGGCCGCCGGGCAGCAGGTCTTCGACGTCGACTCGCCAGAGCGGCCGGGAGGCCGATAGCCGCACTGGTGTGAAGGAAGAGGCGCAGATGGCTCAGCGATCGCCCGGACAGGCCCAGCCGGCCAGGGACAAGGTGGCACACGACAACGAGCGGCTCCAGCAACTGCTGGACGGCCTCAAGGCTGTGCGCGACGGCGACTTCAGCACCCGGCTGCCGCAGGTCGGCGACGTACTGCTCGACGAGATCTCGACCGTGTTCAACGGCATGGTCGACCAGCTCTCCCTGTTCACCTCGGAGGTCACGCGCGTCGCCCGCGAGGTCGGCACGGACGGCAAGCTCGGCGGCCAGGCGGCGATCCCGGGCGTCTCCGGCACGTGGAAGGACCTGACCGAGTCCGTCAACGCGATGGCCAGCAACCTCACCGCGCAGGTGCGTGACATCGCCGGCGTCGCCACCGCCGTCGCCAACGGTGACCTCTCGCAGAAGATCACCGTGCAGGTCAAGGGTGAGCTGCTGGAGCTGAAGAACACGATCAACACGATGGTGGATCAGCTGTCGTCGTTCGCCGACGAGGTG